>NZ_JBGOBM010000005.1:0-213035 GCF_041475995.1 Chryseomicrobium imtechense
ACACAAAAAGCGCGCACCGCAGAATTTTCTGCAGTGCGCGCTTTTTCAATTAGAGTCTAGGTTTTGTCCCAGCCTCTACTCAACCTATTGGTGGCAAGATTGGAATTGTTGGTGGTTTCGATGGTCCAAATGGAGACAAAAAGTCTGGACCAGCAAGTACATTTACATCTGCCGATAAAGAAAAAGCCAAAGCAAATACTAAAATCGCTCCAAATAATATACCTTTTTTCATAATTAATCTCTCCTCTTAGTTTAAAAGTTCCAAAGCTTTATCATATTGCCCTCTATCTTTATAATATTCTGATAGTAAATGTGCAAAATGTCGGTGTGACTCTTTAAGTTCTAAATGCCTTTTGGTGTAAGGAAGTATTTTATGCTCTAAGAAATTCATAGCATCTGCCTCTTGATTATTAATATACATGGAATAAAACTTTGAAAACAATTGATAATGTAAAATTTTCGATCTAGATGCAATAGAATACAACTCTTTAAAATTCGCTTCACTATTTTCTTTATCATTTAATTGATTTTCAGAAATAGCTTTATTATACAAACAAAGCATATAGAGCTCACTTTCTTCTGGTAAAAGGTCCATTGCTTTGTCAAAGTATAAACAAGATTTTTCATGATTGTCCATCGTATAATATAAATCGCCCATATTATGATAAATTCTTGGTAATAGGTTACTCATCTTCAAGATTCTTGTATTTCTTATTAAATGCTTATAACTTTCTTCAGCTTCATTAAACATATTGGCCCTAGAATAATTGATTGCTAAAAGCATCTGAGTATTTACTATACGAACAAAATTAAAATCCTCTTTAAACTGTTGCAAAGCATTTTTACCATAATAAATTGAAGCGCCATACTCACTCAGAGAAGATTTAACTAAGGAAAAATTATAACTAAGTTCTCCTAAATGCTCACTAGAAATGAAACTTTTTTCAATCAACTCACTTAACTGTTTATCTGCTTCTTCCATATTCCCCCTTAACATTAAAACTAATGCACTAATATAATTGTGTAAATACATTTCTTGTTGGGAAAAGTTTGACTTATGAGCATTTAACCATTTAAGTTGATTTTCAACTTTTTCTATAGAGTTAAGCAGTAGATAAAAACGAGTTTTAAATAATTCGTATAAATATAAGTACTCTGTAAATGGAATTAATTCCTCTTTCAATTGTAAATTTGAAAAAGTAATTTTTGCTTCTTCCACCTCAAGATAATACATCTGATCTGTAAACTGCTTCAACAGCTCTTTAATCTCCACTTCTAACTTCTCAACATCCTGCAAGTCTATACTTAGGCGCTCTAAGAGTAAGCGGATTGTCTCTTCGTTGGCTTCTTTGCTGTTGTTCTCAATCTTACTCAAATGAGGAACGGAACAAATCCCATCTGCAAGGGTTTGTTGCGTAAGACCTTGCTTTGTACGATGGAACTTAATTAAGGATCCTATCTTCATTTTTCCTCGACCTCCCCTCGGCTCTTCTTCATTTTAGAACAAATTTTCGGAATTTACAAAACAAATAATGGAATGTATAGACAGGGAAATAGTAGAAAATGTTGGGAAAAGAGAACAAATATTCGCCCTAAAGTTTTCCCAATAAACAAAATATTCTGCCCATGCTATAGTCATATCAGCACCACACCCAGCTCTTTGCAAAGAAGATCGGGAACAGCTTGTGCGAAATCGTGAAGTAGAATGCTTAGCGCTATCATTCCACTGAATCGCTCGCACGAAACCTTTTGAACGTATCCCTTGGTACTGAGTCTACTAATGAAGGGGTGAGTGGTTGGACACTCGCTCGTTAAAAGTAGCGAACATGCAGAATCAAAGCGATACCAAAAAAGGGAGTCCTACATAATGAGGACGAAAAAATCAGACAATGGTGGAGGAGAAGAGACGTATGAAGATGAACAAAGCAAAAGCAATCGTGATGAGTGGATTACTGGCATTATCTATGGCTGGCTCGATGACGAGTGTAGCAGCAGCTGAAGTAAACGTGAATGCAAATGGTGGCGAAAAGATTCGTGTTCTTATTGAAGCATCAGCTTCTAGTGGCGGCGGCGTATCAACAATGAGTCAATCGAAAGCACAATTGAATTCCGCTAAAGCAACTTACGGGAAACGTTGGGAGTTTGCTAATGGCAACTCATTCTCTACTGAGATGACGGAAAAACAATTTGCTGCATTGCAAAAGAACAAGAACCTTAAAGTGACGAAAGTTGATCAAGTGACTGTAGCAGCTGACTTGCGCGCAGCAAAAAAGCCAGGTACTGTTCAGACAACAGCGCAAACACCTACACAACAAGTTCCTTGGGGAATCAAGTCCATCTACAATAATAATAACTTGGCCTCTACAAGCGGTGGCGGTGGCATTAACATCGCAGTTCTTGATACAGGTGTAAATGTTAACCACATCGACCTTGTGAACACTGTGGAGCAATGTAAAGATTTCACGACGGCAGCTGGTTTAACGAATGGTCAATGTAACGATGCTAATGGACACGGTACGCACGTTGCAGGTTCTGCATTAGCAGACGGCGGTAGTGACAAACTTGGACTTTACGGAGTTGCTCCAGATTCAGACCTATGGGCATACAAAGTATTAGGTGATAATGGTTCAGGATACTCAGATGACATCGCAGCAGCAATTCGCCATGCAGCGGATCAAGCAACAGCTACTCGTACAAAAACTGTTATCAACATGTCTTTAGGTTCTTCTGCTAACAACAGCTTAATCTCGAGTGCAGTAGACTATGCATATGGAAAGGGTGTTCTAGTAGTTGCAGCAGCTGGGAACTCTGGTCCGGCACAAGGTTCAATCGGTTACCCAGGCGCACTTCGCAATGCAATCGCTGTTGCAGCTCTTGAAAACCGTCTAGAAAATGGAACTCTTCGCGTAGCAGACTTCTCTTCTCGTGGGTTCACAGCAACAGATGGGGACTATGTAATTGGTGTTGGTGATGTTGAAATCTCTGCTCCAGGTGCAGCAATCTACTCTACCTGGAACAATGGTGGCTACAACACTATCAGTGGTACATCTATGGCGTCTCCTCACGTGGCAGGTCTAGCAGCAAAAGTTTGGGCACAAAACCCAACTTGGACGGCAGCTACATTACGTACAAACTTACAAAACCGTGCAAGAGCAAATGATATCTTAGGTGGCCGTGGTGCTGCAGTCGGCGATGACTATGCATCAGGTTTCGGATACGCTCGCGTTCAATAATAATCTACATGTAAAAACCCCGTCCTCAGACGGGGTTTTTAGTATGTATGAAGTGTATAAAAGCCAACAACACTGAAATTTCGACTCCTCTGTTTCTCTAACATGGCTACTGAAGCTTTAACGCAGATTTTTTCTCCATTTAGAAACTCCACTTGAGTTTTCGATTCCGTTAGTTTTGTGAAGGTCATGAAGTGATTGAATAACCATACACAATCCAGATGATTCGGAGAGCACGTTGGGAATGCCGCCACACCTGGTGTTGCTATTAAAACCGGTACTTTCTTCGTATAACGCCGATTACTTAAAGCGCGCGTCGCTTCTTCCCTTCCTTTGTAAGACGCTCCATTGCGAATACATAATTCTTCTAACACTTGAAATGCTGTTAGTTCTGAATAGTGCACACCGTCTTTGGTGAAAATAATTGATTTGAAAGGGTGTATATACCATCCTGCCACAGCATAGATCGATCGACTATCCACTCCAGATAATCTCCACTGTTCACCTATCTTCATTTACTTCTCCTTCTTAAGTCCGACTAATTTCAGTATAGCGTTCCATTTTTAGCCAGTAAATACTTTTATCTGAATTTTCCTCATTTTATGAAAGTTTCGTTTTGCAAATTTGTAGTTTTGTAGTGTAAACGACTACGTTTGCTATCCCAAACGTTCACTTGCTCTGTTCGCACGTACGAGAGGAACTCTGTAAAGTAAGACTCACCTAGGAAAACCCTACTTGTACAAGTACTAAAGGACAAAAAACATGCCCTCTTTTGAAGAAATTGCTGAAGCCTACCAACCGATGATTAGTTCGATCTTACGTAAAACGTTCATCTATAAAGATCATGAAACCTTTCGTCAAGTCGCTATGATTGCACTTTGGAAAGCATCAATGAACTATGAAGAGTCAAAAGGATCGTTTGCAGGGTACGCTTATCGCTGCATGTATGGAAGTGTGCTCGATGAGTTAAAAAAATCATTTAAGGATGTTCCAATGGAAGACTCTTACTTTATTTCTATAGAGGTAGAAGCGGTTTCGGAACAGATAAAATTAGTAATCAATAGTTTACCACTCCCTTATCAACAAGTGCTCTACTTAAGTTATTTTCACGGTTTGACAGCCGAAGAAATAGCAACTGCAATCGGTCTATCTACTGCTGGCGTAAAAAAGAGAAAGAAAAAGGCTTTGGCTCAATTACGGGAATTGTATTTCAATCACTCTTAGACTCTAATCGAGACGATAAAAAATCACAGTCACCTTTATTGTAGGAGACTGTGATTTGGGGGTCTTATTTAAATTGGAGGACCATGATACCACGACGTAGTAGAACATAGCCTTCTTTTTCAAGCTGCTTCAAAATTTGAGAAGCGAAGTAGAGAGTCAATCCCGCACGCTCTGCAATTTCACTTTTTGAGGCTTCAACCACGCGTTCTTGATTCATCAATTCAAAAACGGCTTGAACGACTGCGTGGACTCGGTTTGGTGCATGGCTTGAAAAAACCATAGATTCTTCCTTTAAAGTTTCGAGAAAACGTTTCTTTAGTCCAGATACATATAACTGATCCATCGGTCGTGTTGCAAGAATACTTGTACTGTTCATGTTGATTCCTCCTCAGCTCTATTCTTCTGTAACTAAGTATAGCAACCGAGTTTTTAAAAAGATAGGACTTGGGGGTTGGGAAAGTTTACGAATTTAATTTCATTTCCATCCAACTATTGACCCAAGAAGCTACTTCATTTAGTCTAGTAGTTGCTTCTTCTATTGTCGATTTGTGTACGCCAAAGTAGTACTTTATCTTTGGTTCAGTACCACTAGGGCGTAAACAAACCCAAGTTCCATCAGATAAAACAAATTTTAGGACATTTGCTTTTGGAAGACTTAAAGCTTTCTCTATTGTGCGGGACTTTTGAACTTGGGAAAGATAATCTTCAATATAGACAACTTCGCTGTTTGCTAACTCAAAAGGGGCTTCCTGGCGAACCATTTCAAGAGCTTTACTGATTTTATCAGCACCTGTTGCCCCTTTTACTGTGACCGAAATCAATTTTTCTTTAAATACGCCATAGGTTTCATATAACTCTTCCAAGCCGTCTAGCAGTGTCATTCCGCGTTCTAAATAATAGTTCGCCATTTCCGTTAAAACAAACACTAATTGGATCGCATCTTTATCACGCGCAAAATCTTTGGCAAGGTAACCATAGCTTTCTTCGTATCCGAATAAAAATTCGTAAGATGGGTCATGTTCGTTCTCCCGAATCTTCTCTCCAATAAACTTGAACCCAGTTAAAACATCTTCTACAGTCATGCCAAAACTCTCACCGATGGCACGTCCCATTTCCGAAGTTACAATTGTTTTGTAGATATAACCATGTTCGGGTAGAGTCCCGGCTTTTTGGTGTTGGGAAAGAATGAAGTGTAGTGCCAGTGCTCCGGTCTCATTTCCATTCAATAATTTATAGGATCCTTGATGCCAAACTGCAAGTCCTACTCGGTCACCATCTGGATCGACAGCGATTAGAAGGTCCGATTGGTGGTGCTTTCCGTAGTGAATCGCAAGTTCAAATGCACTTTCATCTTCTGGATTTGCGGATGTTAACGTAGGGAATTCTCCGTCCGGCTTCATCTGCTCCTCTACATAGGCAAAGTTGGATACCTGTAGGTTGTCTACAATTTTTCGTACAGTAGTTCCTGAAGCCCCGTGAAGAGGTGTAAATAGTGTGCGCAATGAAGTTGACTGAAGCTTTTCTTTATTGAATAGCACGGTTTCAACTTTTGAACAATACCGTGTATCTAGCTCGTCGCCAATCTTCGTTACATTCTTATTTGCATAAGTAGGGGCATCCAAACTTTCTGGTGCACCAATTTGCTGTATAGATGCTACAACTTTTTCTGCATCTTCAAGATTTAACTGTGCCCCGTCTGGCCCGTAGATCTTCAAACCATTATATTCAGGTGGGTTGTGACTTGCTGTAATCATCATTCCCATCGAGCACCCTAATTCACGTACAGAGAAAGACAGTTGAGGCGTTGTTCTCGGCTCAGCGTACAAATAGACTTCAATCTTACAGTCA
This sequence comes from Chryseomicrobium imtechense, assembly GCF_041475995.1. NCBI lineage: Bacteria > Bacillati > Bacillota > Bacilli > Caryophanales > Caryophanaceae > Chryseomicrobium > Chryseomicrobium imtechense. The sequence goes on from NZ_JBGOBM010000005.1 coordinate 6,303, forward strand.
CTTAGTACAGCCGCAACCTCTGCTGCAAATTCAGGAGATTTTCTTCGATTGTCATAGGCAATCACAAATCCTTTTTCGCTCTCTTCTGGAGCAAGCGACTGAATATAAGCAGCGATTCCGTGAGCAACACGGCGAACGGTTAAGATATTCAACCGATTCGTCCCTGCACCAATCACTCCCCGCATCCCTCCTGTTCCAAATTCTAATTCTTGATAAAATGCATCGAATTTTTGTTCGTCGGACATTCCGAGTAGTTCTAAGCGTAACTCCTCATCTAATGCCTCCGACTCAAGCCAGCGATTATATAGTTCGTTCATTGGTAGTCCTCCTAGTTTTCTGTAGCAACTTGCAAACAAATGCGGATAGAAGATACTAGGTCATTATGGGACCAACTTGGTACTCTTCCATGCTCAATTGCTAATTCGTGTGAAGCTGGAATGTGGATAAATCCAGATTGCATTGTGGGTGCTTGCTGCTCTGCGTAACGACGTCCTGCATACATGATGTTGTTGCACAAATAGGTACCTGCAGTATTTGAAATCTCTGCTGGGTATCCAGCTGCCGTTAGGGCTTGAATCATTTGACGAATGGGAAGTGTTGAGAAGAATGCTTCTTGTCCGTTCGGGTCAATAGGTTCGTCTTGGGGCGCGTGCCCTTCGTTGTCGGCATCTCCATCTTTACTATTGATGGCAACGCGCTCTGGAGTTATTTTCGTTCGGCCTCCCGCAAGTCCTAGAGAGATATGTATATCTGGTTTCAATTCATTTAAAAGTTCAATCAGTACGTCTTCGGACCGATTGAAATCTACAGGAAGTATACGCCCACAAATTTTGTAGCCATTTATCTCCTCTCCTTGTAACTCTTCTACTATCTTCATCGTCGGATTAAGTGAGAAAGATAAAAATGGCTCGAAGCCTGTTAATAATAGTGTTTTCACCTGTTTTCCCCCTCGTTTATGTCTTCTACAGTATACCTCAAAATAAGGTATATTTTGATAGGCAAAAGTGAAAAAGTAGGAGTATACTTCAAGTAGGAGGTGGAGAAAATGCACGATTGGCAAAAGAAATTGTCGGAGTGGCAGCAGGCAGGCATACTGGATCAAGCGGCTGTAAATGCAATTCTTCAATACGAAGAAAAACAACCGGTCAAACGCAAGATCCCTTTATTACTTTCTATTGGTCTCATCTTTCTAACGCTTGCGGTCTTTAGCTTTATAGCAGCAAACTGGAGTGTTATTCCAGACATTTTAAAAACCGTTACAATTCTTCTCTTCATGTGGATTGCGTATGTACTGGCTTACTTTTCTGAAAAGAAGCAGATTGGTCAGCCTTTGATTTTCTATTTAACAGGGTACGCATTCTTTATTGCAGCCGTTTTAGTGACTCTTCAAACATTTCATTTATCTACTTCAAATTCCATTCTACCTTGGCTAGCCTATATAGCAGCTTTAGCTCATCTCTATTTAGTGAAGCATCCATTGTTTTCTGTCGCTAGTTTTATAGCGGGGACACTACTCTTATTCTCGTTCATGCCTGATGTAGGCTGGGTTGAATGGATTGTATTCATTGCCATCACTGCAACGCATTTCTATGTGACGAATCGACCAGAAGCCATTGCGTTTAGTTATCTTCATTTGTTTGGAGCAGGTCTCGTCCTTTGGATACTCGTTGAGTATGAGAGTGCACTTTGGCCGCTTTGGACACTTTTTGTATTAGCTGCGCTAGTTTTTGTTCTACCAGACAAAAAACTAGTTATCCGCCCATTGATTCAAGTCATTGCAGCGATTACTGGAATTGGATATCTCATTGCGAGAGCTGAAACTGATTTTTCATTGGTCGATTTGAGTTGGTTAGAATCCAGTTCTCTAGCAGTAGTTGCCCTTCTATTTGGATTCTTCGCATGGCAGAAGGACCGACAAATTGTCTGGGTAGCAGCACTTGGCGTGATTGGATTACTTCTCTTTGATGAGACGGCAATCGGCTTAACGATTTTGGCCGAACTACTTGGTTTTGGCTATTTATTCTTCGCACAGCGCGAGGGCCGATCGTTAAAAAGCGGATTCTTGTTCTTTATTTTGATCCAATTTGTGATTTACTTCATTTATGCATGGCAACGACTTGATATGGCATTGTTCTTCTTACTGGGCGCGATTTTATTGTTTGTTCTTGCAGGAATCGGCTGGTGGTTGAACCGCCGGAAAGAAGGTGCTGCACAATGAAAAAGTTCAGTTTACCACTTATTCAAACACTTGCAGTAGGCGCTATTCTACTCAGCTATTATGCAACGACTTGGTTTGGCGATGAGTTTGTATTACGCGCTGAACCGTATGACCCTTGGGATCCGTTCTATGGAGAATATGTTCTTCTTCAATATCCGGACATAAATGATGCAGTTCGGGATGCAGGCTTTCAAGATGGAGATCAAGTTCACTTTTCATTGACTGAAGGAGAAGATGGGTATGCTACGATAGATCGAATAGAGGCAGAGAATTTCTTCGGAGCGCTTGATGGCACCTATTGGGGGAATAGGGTGTCCGTAGAGAATTTGGAACAGTTTTATGTAGAACAGGGACAAGGTCTGGTGCTAGAAGAGGCTGTTGATTTGAAAGCCACTATTTATGTCAGTCCGTGGGGAACTATTCGTCCGGTGGATCTAGAACCGCGGGAGGAGTAGCTTTAGATGTGAAACTGACTGATTGCAAACCAGAATGTACTTTAAATAGCCTGATTCATCTTCCGATGATTGCTTTCAAGAACAAATTAAGAACGAAAAGGACTGGGGCCGCTCAATTCGAGCGGCCCCAGCGCGATTCTTCTTAGTTTCCCCTTACACAATCTTCTCCAGCTGAATCCGTCTAATTGAAGTGCTTTCTTGCAGGAAGTCGTTCCTTCCATATTTCGCTGAGTCGGCTCCGCCTCTAGCTGTTTACAAAACTAGACTATCTTGCTCTTACTAACTTAGTATCAAACGAGCTGTGCTAATGCAAGGCTCGATTCAGCATCTTAACAAACATAGTTGAGGACAGCGAGTACTATGAAAACTATTCGAGTTTCGATAAAAGCTTTAAAATCAAACTGAGCATGTGTTCATTAGGCAACATTCTTGATGTGATTAAAGTTGGGTGGAGTGGAGGGGCTGACTCCGAAGGGATCAAAAGCGGAACGTGAGACCCCACAGGCGTGATCTTGGGCCGAGGAGGCTCACGACGCGCCCTCGGAAAGCAGTCCCGCAATGGAACTCAACTGCTTAAAACGCACATAAAAGTGACAAGTAATAGACAAAAAATACCACAAGCGCTAAGCTCATGGTATTGATTATGAAAAACAAGTAAATTTTTAAAGCGAAAGGTCTTGCGGCTTTTCGCCTTTTTTATTCATTAAACGTGCAGACTCAGGAGTTACCTTCAAAATCACGAGATTTGGATCATTCGGTCCGTCAAACCAAGCTTTCATCCGGTCATTCCAAATTTTCTCTTTCAAACTATCATCTTCAGATATCGAAACGCGCCCTAAAATCTCCAAATACGCATCTCCAAAACCTTCCCCATCATAACCGATTAAAATATGTGTATAAGGATTAGATTCAAGCTCATCTACTTTTTCAGAACCTTTACTTGTAGGTGTATACAATGTAAATTCTTCATTAAAAAAAGTCATATAGCGACTATGTGGCTTTCCTTCACTAACCGTTGCCATTGTGCCTAAGCGACTTTCCTCTAAAATTCGTAATGCCGTTTGTTTTGCCTCCATCATCCAACACTCCCTTTACTCGAATTGGTAAAAGTATTCCCTTCTCTAAAGGAAATAAACGCCCGGTTAGTAGGCGGTAAACATCTGCACCCAATAGGTTCCGTAGTCTCCGCCGCCTTCTGTAAATCCAAACCCGATATGAGTGAATAAAGGACTGACGATGTTTTCATAATGGCCTGGACTGTTCATCCATCCTTCATGTACTTCCTCTACTGAACGTTGCCCCGCCGCAATGTTTTCCCCAGACGCACGCCACTTAATTCCGAATTGGGTCAACATATCGCTAGGTCCGCCATACGTGGGCGATACATGATCAAAATAATTCGAGGTAAGCAAATCCTGTGCTTTAAGCTGCGCCACTTTTGCTACACTCGGATCATAGAGTAGAGGCTCCACACCAACTTCTGCTCGTGCTACGTTTACTTTATCAAGCAGCGATTGTTCGTACGTGGAAAGATCGACAGGCTCCACACTTGATGGGAGAACAATTTTCACCTTTTCGGTTTCGGACAAATCAAATTCAAGAGGAATTACGACACACCCTGCCAAAAAGAGAACTAGTATTGTATACAAGACACTACTTGCAAATGGTCTCATCTTCTTCCCCCTAACTTTTAAAAACTTACTTGACTCCAGCGTAAAATCTCAGTACTCTTAATATGTGTTAACCGAAATAAATAATAGGTTAACTCATTTTACATAAAGGTGGATGAGCAACATGAGAAATGAACAGTTAAAGATGATGATTGTTAGTGCATTATTTGCAGCAATCATTGCGGTATTCGCACAGATTTCAATTCCGCTTCCGTTCTCACCTGTCCCAATTACAGGCCAGACGTTAGCAATTGGACTAGCAGCCACAATCTTAGGAAGCCGCTACGGAACTTTATCCGTAGGAATCTATTTATTGCTTGGAGCAGTCGGTGCGCCGGTATTCGCAGGGATGAGTGGCGGCTTAGGTTCTCTTGTAGGTCCAACTGGTGGCTATTTAGTTGGATTTTTACCAACAGCATTTATAATTGGCTGGTATCTTGAGAAAACAAGTTTTTCCGTAAAACAAGCAATCATTGCCAACCTAATTGGGATGATTGTCACGTTAGCCTTCGGAACAGCATGGCTCAAGGTTGCTGCAGATTTAACTTGGACAGCAGCCATTGCAGGTGGGGTTACACCATTTATTCCATTAGGGATTGTAAAAGCGGTGCTTGCAGCAATGGGAGGTATTGCTGTTCGTAAACGTTTAGAAAGCGCTCGATTGCTTTCGATTCAAACAAATTAATGCTTTATTCGGTCCGGAGATTTGAATTTCCGGACCAATTTATTTGCTGAATACAGCAGTAGCATAGCTGTAGCGGCTCCTAAGCTATCGATTGCTACGTCCTTCGCTTGTCCTCCTCGTCCATCTACAAATAGCTGATGAAACTCATCCGTTACTGCATAAAGAGTAGCAAATCCCCATGCGTACAAATATCTTTTTTTAGAACGATCAAGTGCTAGCCATAAAATAAGAGCGAGTCCAAAGTATGCTACAAAGTGTGTTGACTTTCGAAGCAGATAATTAATTGTTTCCATAGAATACGAATCTTGTCGTGTTAGACTTTGAATTGTTTCTATAATCATTTGTGTAATGCCCGTACTTAACTCATTTGATACATCAGCTGGTTGATGGGAAAAATAAAAAATACCACTCATATAAATTACTACGATAGACCACCAAAACTTTTTTGACACAATGTTCCTCATTTCTTCTGTTGCTTTTCCTTTACTTTCTTTTCTCTCTTCGCATCAAGGTATTTGATGAAATTTAGATAACTAAATAAAAAGGCTAAAAATACAGTTACGTTTCTTGCTGTTTCACCTGCCGACATTAAAACATCTAGTCGATCAAGTTCTTCATTACTCTTTCCATTGTATCCCATCTCAACAATCGTATACAAAACAATCGCACTTAGAAAAACACTGACGCCACCAGCAAGAACACTGATTAAAATAGACAACATGCCCTCTGGTAATTTAGGTAATACTTTCTTCGTTGTAAAATAACCTACTGCCACGAGCGAGATTGGTACTGTGAAAAAAATAAATAAGAAAGGAATAGTCACGGAAACAGCTGCAAGTAATAAGAGAACTACTAGTAGAGAAATCTTTGTACGCTTAGAAATTTTCACAAAATCTATCCTATCTAATTAGTATTTTGAATCACTCTTATTATACTTATCAAAAAGTTACATTCCTAGTTTCTTTCTATGGCATAATAGACTTTAACTAGAGTCGGAGGTGAGGCAGTGCGAATCCATCGAATTTTCCATGAGCTTGAGTCTGATTTTTTATCGCTCATGACCCAAGCATTTGATCAAATAGATGACTTATTGTTTGTGATGCGGTTCACTGGCAAAGACTATGAATACATTTATGCAAATAGAGCGGCTAAAGATACAGTGAATTTGCCTGATTTGTCTAACCCGGTCTACTTACATGATGTTGTTTCTGAAAGTGCTTACAAACGCCTGTTTTCTTATTATGAAGAAGCAAGGATCACTCAAGAGAAAGTCCTTTTCACTGCACCTATCGAACATAGGGGACAACAAATCATTGGTGAGAGCTTGCTTACTCCTGTGTATATGAAAGAGCACAACCTTCACTTTATTCTTGCAATTGTACGTGACATCACAAGCCATGAGCAAGCATTGCAGAATTTAAAATTAGCCCAAAAAGAACTAGAAGAAGAAAGACTGCGATTGGAATCGTTGATCGAATACAATAATGAAGCGATCTTCCAAGTAGATGATAATGGAAAAATCGTGAAATGTAATCCTGAAGCAAAACGCTTTTTAAAGGGAACATCAGATGAAATACAATCCACTTACCTATCTGACTGGTTTACAACAAACTTTTTTTCAGAATGGTTCACTACTGTTCCAAAACCTATGAAAAATTCACAACATGAGCTCTGGATTACACTACGGAATCAAATCGAGCGGCACTACATCAAAGTGAAATTTATACCTATTCTTATTGCAACCACTCGCCAAGGCTGGTATGTGTTAGTGCGTGACGCAACAGTTGAAACAACTATTCAAGATGAGTTGCAACGAATGGCGTTTATCGATCATCTTTCCGGCCTCCCGAATCGTCGCGCTTTTGATGACCGTCTTGACTATTTACTTGAACAAGCAGGCCAAACCGGAGACTATGTTGCCGTGTTCTTATTAGATGGATACAAATTCAAGCGCATCAATGATGAATTTGGCCATGACACGGGAGATGCTGTTATTCGTGAAACCGCACATCGACTGGAACAAGTTGTTCGAGATCAGGATATGGTAGCACGCTTCGGAGGCGACGAATTTGCGATTATTGTGCCCCATATAAAAGAGTTAGATATAATCAATAATTTGGCTTCTCGCATTCTCTCTCAATTTGAGCAGCCCTTCTATTACCGAGGAAAAGAAATTTCAATAAGAGTAGGAATTGGCTGCTCCCACTTTCCAGGGACCGCTAAAAATAAAAATCAACTTTTAAACGAAGCCGATTATGCACTTTATGAAATCAAAGAAGGTCCAGGGATTGGATTCAGGCTCTACAAGTAAGAATGAATAACGTATAAAACTTGGCTAAATGCCAAGTTTTTTAATTCTCTTATAAATTACATCTCCACCTTTCGAATCAAGATAAATAAAAAACTGTTTAATTTCGTTATACTTTCTTCGCAGGTGATTTTTTGTCAATAAGCTATCTGAATTAAGATTGAAAAATTTAATTTATTCTTAATATTTGTAACACTTATGTAACGATAAATTATAGTTAGTTTATGGTAAATTTTTAATTGTTACGCAATTCAAACTACTAACAGGGGGAAATTTAGTGAATCAGAAAAAAACTATCGTTATCGCTATGGCTACAGCATTAGCATTAAGCACAGCTTCATTCGGAGCTCCTTCTTCACAAGCTTCCACTGAACTATCTAAACACATTTCAAGCTTTTCTCAACAAAAGCCTCAATTGCCTACAAATTTGCTTCTTCAAGTACCACAAGATGAAAATGAAGTTGTTCGAGTAATTGTAGAAATGGAGGAAGCTCCTGGAATTGAAGAGGCCACTAAATTAGGTAAACGATACAAAGACCTGTCGGAAACTGAACAAACTGCCATAGAAACTAAAATTAAAGGTAAACAAAATAAAGTTAAAGAAAATGCTAAGAAGAAAGTAAAAGGAATTCAGTTTAAACAAGAATTTACAACCGCTTTCAATGGCTTCTCTGCTGAAGTTACAGCTAAAGAATTAGAAAACTTAGCAGATGTTGAAGGTGTCAAAGCAGTTTATGAAGCCCTTGAATATACACGTCCTGTTGAAACGCCGGAAATGACAAGTTCTAAAGAGCTCGTTCAAGCACAGCTGGCATGGGAACAGTACAACTTTAAAGGTGAAGGTATGGTCATTGGTGTTATTGACTCAGGAATTGACCCTTCACATAGAGACTTTGTTCTCTCAGAAGATACGAATGAAGAATTAGAATCTAAGGAGATTTCAAAGTTAGTTCGCCAGGGAAAAATTGAAGCTGGAAAATACTTCAGTGATAAAATTCCATTTGGCTATAACTATATGGATGATAATACAGAAGTTCGCGACCTAGGCCCTGGAGCAAGTATGCATGGACAACATGTTTCTGGAACAGTCGGAGCAAATGGTGATGAATCCAATGGAGGAATTAAAGGCGTTGCACCAGAATCCCAGATTCTCGCTTTAAAAGTATTTGGTAACGACCCTGAATTTCCTTCAACATTCGGTGATATTTATGTAAAAGCAATTGATGATGCAATAAAGTTAGGTGCAGATGTAATAAATATGTCACTTGGATCTACTGCTGGATACCAAAATGGCGATAGTCCAGAGCAACAGGCAGTTTCTCGTGCTCAAAAGAACGGAATGATTGTATCGATTTCTGCTGGAAATTCGGACATGTTTGGTTCAGGAACTTGGTATCCTTCTACTGAAAACCAAGATTATGGACTAACTGGATCTCCTTCCGTTTCGAAAGATTCGTTCGGAGTAGCTTCGTTTGAGAATTCAGTTCTAGCTGCTAAAGGTTTTAGTTATCAGGTGAATGGTGCGGATGCTGGAGAGGCACTTTATTTATTGGCAAACGATGTAGAACCTAAAGCAGATACTGAGTTTGAATTAGTTGATGCAGGTTTCGGTTTACCTGAGGATTTCAATGGAAAAGACCTCTCAGGCAAATATGCACTTGTATCACGTGGTCAAATTTCATTTGTTGAAAAAGGTTTGAATGCACTGAACGCCGGAGCAGCAGGTGTAATTGTTTACAATAATGCTGCCGGTACAATTAACATGGCGTCAGACCCTTCTATCACAATTCCGTATATGTCTGCTCTACAAACAGATGGATTGGCGATGAAAAATGAACTGACTGCTGGTAATAAAGTATCTGTAACTTTTGATGGTAGAATCGTTAACACTGCTAACCCAGAAGCAGGTAAAATGAGTTCATTTACATCATGGGGGCCTACACCAAACTTAGACTTTAAACCAGAAATCACTGCTCCTGGTGGAAATATTTATTCTACATTAAATAACGATACGTATGGTTTAATGTCAGGTACTTCTATGGCTGCTCCTCATGTAGCAGGTGGTTCGGCCTTAGTATTAGAGAGAGTTGATCGCGAATTTAAAGCAAAAGGTGCAAAACGATCATTACTTGCTAAAAACTTGTTGATGAACACAGCAAAGCCTATCGAATTGACTCCAGGTGAATACGTTTCGCCTCGTCGCCAAGGTGCTGGGATTATGCAACTAGCGAATGCTTTAGAAACAGATGTGCTAGTAACTAATAAAGAAACAGGTGAAGCAAAGGTTGCTTTAAAAGAAATTGAAAATGGCAAATTTGAATTCACTTTGAATGTTGAAAACTTTGGAAAAACTGAAAAAACATATAACGTGGGATTACAGCTGCAATCTGATGCACCAGTAAACGTTGGCGGCGGTAAATTTGTAACTATTTCAAATGACTCTAGATACGGCTCTTATGTATTTACAGAAGGAACTGAAAACTCTGAAGAAGATTCTTACGAGTATAAAGCAAACTTCGAAAATTCAATTACACTAAAAGGAAAAGAGTCGAAGGAACTGAAATTTGTTGTTGACGCTTCCTACTCCCAATGGTTAAAAGATTACTTCACAAATGGCTATTTTATTGATGGATTTGTAACACTTACAGATGCAACCCCAACTGAAGAAGATGAAGTCCTACAGCCTCTTGTAGTTCCATTCTTCGGATTTAACGGGTCATGGGATGATGCACCTATCTTCGATAATGATTTATGGGAAGAAGAAGACACGTTCTGGGGCTTCCAAGGCCTTTATACGCCAACTGCGAATGGTTTATCACCTTTATTAGGTAAGTCATCAGCTGAGGATAGTGTAGATCCTAACTCATTTGCTTTCTCTCCAAATGGGGATGGGCGACAAGATACAGTACAGCCGATTTTGTCGTTAATGAGAAATGCAAAGGAATTCCAAGTAAATGTGGTGGACGCTACGGGTCAAGTAGTAAGAACGCTACGTAACGATTATGATTTAAGAAAGAATTACATCGCGTCAAATCCTTATGTATTTAATTCGGGATACTCGTGGGATGGCAAACTGAATGGAACTATTGCACAAGATGGTCAATACAAAATTCAGTTGAAAGCAAAAGTTGATTTCAAGGATGCTCAGTGGCAAGTTAAAGAATATAGTCTTTACTTGGATACAACATCTCCAGAATTATACACAGATTATGACGGTGATACGCAATTAGTAAATCTCGATATTCGAGAAGAAGGTTCTGGCTTTGATCGACTGGAAGTAGTGGTTGATGGTAAGGTGGCAAAAACAATCTATTCTACTATTGAAACAATTGATTTGAATGAATTTGAAGGTTCATCAGTACAACTAGTGGTTTGGGATGTTGCTGGTAATTCAAGTTCAAGTCAAATTGTTGGAGAATCAGTAGACAACAGTGATTCTACAACTCCATCCACACCGGTAGAACCAGATTCAACGCAAGATGAGACATGGAAATCTAGTTATGATGCACCGGTTGTATCAATTAAATCACCTGGTTTCTTCTCCGTAAGCAGTCAAAAAAATGTTGTGGTAACAGGTCAAGTAACAGACAACTCTAAAGTAGTGTCCGTCAAGGTAAACGGTCAAATTGCGAGTTTTGATGGTCTGAATTATTCAGCGCCTCTATCGTTTAAAGACGGTGTACATGTTCTACGGGTAGAAGCTTTAGATGATGAAGGTAATGAAACTTCTGTTCAACGACAAATTTTCGTTGACACGACTCCTGCTACAATTTCTACAAAAACGAAGAAGTTTGTAGCTGCTTCTAATGCAACAAGTTTCGAGTTACCAGTAACGGTCAAAGACAATTTTGATGAAATTCGTTTATATCTCAATGATAGTGAGATTTATTACAATGCTCAATCAGAGCCTTATGGCATGACTCCTTTCTCTCGTACTACAACTTTATCCGTTCCATTAACAGGTGCATCTACAACTGCAACCATTAAAGCAGTTGATTTGGCTGGGAACGAAACTGAGTTTAAGGTCACTATTGATAAATCTTCTAAAGGTAAGAAATAAACTCAATAAAAAAAGCCGCCAGCGCTGGCGGCTTTTTCTAATTATTCTTTTCTTGTTAAAACTTCAAGCGCATAAATCACAGCAGTGATTGTATGGAATGCCCATCCAACGAATGGAATCCAAGCGATTACGCTCGTGACCATTCCAAATATCGCCCCAAGTTTTGCTCCATTGTTTTTAAGCGCTAAAACTAATACAACAGCGTGAATGACAAAGCCAAGTCCAAGAGCACTATACCCTGTTGAAACTACTATCGTTCCTCCAAGAATAGGAATCGCTAAAATCACTTGAAAAATCAATGCAATGATCTTTGCAACGCGTAAATTACTCATAATGTTCGCTCCTTTAAGTATGATGACTAACTATACGGTTGATAAATGAAATGGTTTCATTTAGTGTCCATCAATTTAACTAGTTCTTTAAACGTAGTTATCTTTTCATCATAGTCTTCAGGTGTTCCAAACCCGTAACTTGCAAAGATAAATGGAATTCCTGCGTGGCGAGCTGCGTCGAGATCACCTTGTGTATCTCCTACATAAACTGCTTGATCAATTGAATTCCGTTCCATTACGAGGAGTATATTTTCCCCTTTAGACAAGCCTGTTCGACCAGGATTTTCATAGTCTTTAAAATAAGATTCTAAGCCATGTGCTTCGTAAAATGCTTCAATGTAGCCGTCTTCACAGTTCGAGACAATATAGAGGTCATGTTGTTTGGCTAGTAGTTTTAAAGTTGCTTCTAAATGATCAAATAGCTTTCCACCCTTTTGGCGAATCAGTTTCTGATCAACTACCGCACAAGCATCCATTAACTGTTTGCGGCGTTCAAGTGTTTCATCTGGAAATAACTTCTCCGCAATGACGGGTATTTGCAAGCCCATTAAATTCCCGATGTCTTCTTTCGTAAATCCAGAATGGTCTGGGATATGGTGTTGGATGGCTTCCGTCCAGGCTTCTGCGATCGTCTGACGAGAATCCCACAGCGTACCGTCTAAATCAAAAATAATGCTTTTCATTGTGCACCTCCCTGCTGCTTCTCTTTTGCGAGTTTCCGATTCCGTTTCATTGACTTTGTAATATATCCGCCTTTAAAGTTACGAGGCTCATACGAGACGATAAATGCATTAGGTTCATACTCACTGACGATTCGAATAAATTCTTGCTCTCTGTCACGTCTAGCCGTACAGTCTAGGCGGTAACGTCGTGCTTCATTCATCCCCTCCACTTCAGATGTTGAAACACTAAACCCTTCACTGCGAAGTCGATCAATCATTTCTTCATTCTTGTTCATCACATTTACTTCCAATGAAACAAATCCTATTGCAAGTCGTTGCTCGAGGGTTTGGCCTAAATAAATCCCTATACCGAAACCTAGTGCATAAGAAACCATATTCATATAGTTTGAAAGATCACTAAATACGATTCCAAGAGCTACTACATAGATAATTCCTTCTAATATTCCAAAGCTAGCTGCTTTTGCTTTCATTCCCTTAACCATCATGATAGTTCGTAATGTAAGTATTGGAACATAGATCAGCTGTGCGATAAAGATAATCACAGCATCCACCATTTAACCACTTCCTTAATCGGTTTTGATTTGTCTAGTCTACCAGTACATCTTCACCCCATGCAAGAACTTAGGAATATACTCCCTATTTTTGGATTGCAAGTTTACGTATTGAGTAGCGGTGGAACTGTAGGAGTGGCAGCACATTTTCACATTCCTAAAAAACAAGGAGGCAATTCATTTATGGAAAATCGTTATTACAGAACGTTTGACAATGAGCAAGACCTTCAAAATGAAATGGATAGATTACGTGCAGAGGGATATACGGATGAAGACATGTATGTTATGTCAAAACGCGAGGACCGGATGAGTATTTATAGAGGTCACAATGACCATGAAGGCCATGAAAAAGAAGGTCTATGGGAGAAATTCAAAGAATTTGTTACCGGAGACGATGAGTCAAATGAACATTTTAATCGCATGAGTTTTGAGGAAAGTGAACGAAAACAATATTATGATGATGTTAACAATGGAAAGCATTTGCTTTATGCGGACCGGGAATACGGTAGACGCCCGCTCTAAAGCACTAAAAGCTGCCTTAACTAAATGCATACAAAAAGAGCGCTGGTTGGACAGCGCTCTTTTCTATGCCAGACAATGGTTGGCACTAAGTAGTACGTTTTAGAATTAAAATAGTTTCACAAGAATAGAAATTAATTTAATCCAAATACCATCTCTGCCCACTGTGGGTTATCGATGAACGGATTGCGATTTTCTTGTGCTTCAAATATACGATTGTTGCGTTCGATCTCAACAGCATCTACTGGATCAAGTTTGTGCCACTCAAGTAAAACAGAAAGCTTCCCATGGTATGGAGCTGAACCATTATTTACTTTTTCATTCAGCTCTAAATCCACACGATCTGTTTCATCATAGCGAGTCGCCATGTAGAATAACATACGCGCCACATCCCCTTTTACTCGTGTAGGTGGCTCGAATGAATCGCCATCTCGCTTACAATCTGGACAGTTAGTAACAGGAGTACCGCCCCAATCAAAGTCAAGATTTCCACGTGAACTGTTTACTTGAACATCAGTTGCACGTAAGTGATGGATATCTGTTCCAGGACCATTGCTAGTCCCAAAGTTACCATGAGACTTTGCCCAAACGTGTTCACGATTCCAGTCACCAACATTTCCTCCATTACGGTCTTTTGAACGTGAAACGCCAGAATAGAATAAAGAAACGTTGTTTGTGTTGTTTGGATCCTCGTCTGTATATTTTAAAGCTGTCCAGACTTGGGAATACGATAATACGATTTGCTCGTCAATAATGTCGTGAAGCGCGTCTTTCAGCGCTTCACCTGTTAGATTTGCAAGCCCCGTGTAATACCCATCAACCGAATCGTAGCTCACTGGATCGACTGGGTCAACTGGATCTGTTGGTTGTTCAGGTTCTTCTGGTTGAGCTAGCGTATTCATCGTATCAATAAAGGTGATGTTCTGTTCCGAAGCACCTTTAGTATATGAAATCTTTCCAACATTAAATGCATTTCTTAACTCAATTTTTTCTTTACCTGAAATCACGATTTCTTTAATAACGGTTCCTTCTAAATCATATTGAGCATTTGATTTGTTAGGATTCAATAGAACTGTACGATCCTCTAGCCCACTTCCTGTAATACCTGCAACCTGCGATTTGACTTCAATCCCGTTATTAATACGCACATTTTCTCCGATAGTCACATGTGTGTTCGGAGTAGCGACCACAAGCTTACCTGTCTTCGTATTTTCATAACGAAGGTAGCGATCATAAACTAGTGGTGGAACCGGTGGGATTACTTCCTTCGTAAAGTCTACTTGAATAAGAACTGGGTCATGGTCAGAAGCTCGTCCATGCTCTTCCATTTTATTTGCATTGATATGCAAAATATCAACGACTGTTTTTTCAAGTAAGTTTTTCGTTACTAGGATGTGATCAAGAACTTGATTGTTTCCTTGGTAGTAGTACGTGAAACGGTCTTCTACCGGTACTTGTTCAATCATGTTGACTAAAATATCACCTTTAAGTGCTGCAAGTGCTGGAGTGAATTCAAAGTCATTCATATCCCCTGCCACTACTACGTTTAGGTCAGGATTTTTGTCGAGCCCTTTTTGGATGAAGCTATTAATCATTTTGGCAAGTTCGATACGTTCAGGTTCAGAGCCCAATACCGGTGGTTGATTTTTACCAAACAAGCCTTGGTCCCCGCCCTTAGAGTTTAAGTGAGCTGTAATCACTACAACTTTCTCACCATTGAACATAAATTCAGCAGCAAGGGGTTTACGTGTGTTCGGTTGTGGAAGATCTAAAATACGACCTGGATTCAATGTTAAAGAGCCAGAATCTGTCCACTGCGTTGCCTGGGTTGAAGTTCCTTTCGTACCTGGAACTAGTTCTACACGATCTGCATTGTATAAGTATCCAACACGAATGTTTCCGCCCGGTTGCCCACCATCTTGATTGTGAACAGGTGCAATATCTGTATACGAATACTCTGGACCACCAGCAGCTTTAATCGCTGCAATTAAACGCTCATAGGACTGAGATGCATCTGGATTTCCTGAATCTACAGAACCATCGTTATCTTGTACTTCTACAAGTCCGATAATATCTGGAGATTTCATTTTGTCCACGAACGATTTCGCAATGCGTTCAACTTTTTCGTCCGATGTTTGAGAAGCGTTTGCTGAGAAGTTTTCTACATTATAAGTAGCAACTGTCAGTTTTTCATCCGCTACTTCAATGGAAGTTGTTTCATCTGGATGTGTACCTTCAATTAATTCTGGTAATTGCTCGACAGATGTAAAGACTTTATAGTTCCCAAATCCATAGCCCACAACACCAACAGGAGCTGTTGCAAAACGATCTCCTGATTTTGCAACATACGATTCATTGTCAATATCAAAGATGACACGTTCTGGATTGTAATCGTCTGCTGAAATAGTGATTCCACCAAGCAGGTTCAACTCGTTATTTGTCGCTTCAGTGTTCACGACAATTACTTCACCAAACTTCTGTGGTCCAACGATATGAGCGTTTGGAACAGATACGCGCATTCCCTCTAATGACTCCCAGAAATCAATCCCATCTTCATCTGGATCAAACGAAGTTAAGTTATCGTTATCAATAATTTTTGTAGGTGGCATACGATCAACGCCGATACGAATTGGTTCAGGTAGTTCTGCTGTTCCAATTTTTGATACTGTAGAATTCCCGATACGTGTAATTGGTAGGTCTGTCTGACGGTTATCGGAATACCCTTCATAGAAATTTTCTTGAACAGTTCCACTTACAGTGATTAGATCACCTACTTTGTAAGTAGAAGCTGCATTTGGTAAGTTGACCGCAATCCCCTCTGCAGTTGCAGGGTTATCGTCAGGGTCCACAGTTTGAATAAAGAAGTTCGCTGAGTTATAGAAGTGAGTGATAACGCCCGTCACTCCTGCCACACCAGCACCAGTGTATGGAGAATAGTGATCTTCTCCTTGAATTTCTTCAATTGTTACATTTTCAGTCTTTAAAACAGTAAATTTAAATGAGAATACTTCTGATGTTTCAGAAGATGTCACTGCAATCGCCTTGATTGTAGTAGTTTCTTCAAGAACGATAGGACCTTCATAAACTGTACTCTCTGTCGTTGGTGTAGAACCATCAAGAGTATAGTAAATTGTTGCATTTTCCCACTCTGTTAGAAGTTCAATGGATTGACCCTCATTTACTGCACCCGGGAAAACATTTGTAAATACAGCAGGTTTTGTAGAAAGTTCAAAGCTTGATGCACCTGTTGTTTTCAATTGGAATGTCGTATTGAACGTACCTGCAATCCCGTAAATGTCCAAAATGTCTCCATTTGAATATTGACGAATAAAGTCTTCATATGTGTAGCCATTTCGGTTGTCATTGCGCACTACTACAGATGAACCATCTTCTGTAGTTGCTGTGAATTCGATTGTTCCAAATCCAGGATCACGTAAATTTGAGACAAC
This sequence comes from Chryseomicrobium imtechense, assembly GCF_041475995.1. NCBI lineage: Bacteria > Bacillati > Bacillota > Bacilli > Caryophanales > Caryophanaceae > Chryseomicrobium > Chryseomicrobium imtechense. Next base: position 23,233 of record NZ_JBGOBM010000005.1, read on the forward strand.
AGCTTCTTCAAGAAGTAAACGTTCCCCTTGCGTAGAAGCATTTACACCTGAAGCTGGTACAACCTGCACTTCTGGTAATGGATTGTTTGTATCTAGCTTAGTAATCGTGGGGTTCGTGATTTGTAATTCATTTTGGAAAGCATCAAGAGTTCCTTGGATTTGAATACGGTCACCCTGCTTCACACCAGTATCAGTAGTTGTATAAACATAGATACCTGCAGTAGCATCTTGAATATAGAAGCCATTGTTACCGAACTTCGCAATGTCCGTTGTTACAATTCCTTCTGTAACTACAGAAGATTTTAAAGTCGCAGCTCGTACTTCTGCTACAGTCTGGCTTTGAATCAGAGTATAGCTATACGTTTGAATAGCACTAGTTTCCAAACCATCTTTTTTTGCAATAGCTTTAATTGTAGTTGCTCCATTGATTTCAATAGGCATTGTGTAGACTTGCGTTGCTTGATTTGAGTCAGAAGGGTCAGACCCATCTACTGTGTAATAAATCGTAGCATCTTTTGTAGTTGTGGCAAGCGTGACTTGTGAGCCCGCAACTAAATTTATCAGTTACAGGATTTATTTGCTATTCTTTTTTAGTAGGGTTATTATCCTTCAATGCCTCCAAAGGTGTGCGCTTTTTCTTTCTCGCACGCAATTTCAAATAAATTGTAGGAGACTCATACTCATCCGATGCTTCAATATCCCTGTTAGATGCTCGCATGAACGACCATCCGAGTAAGAACATAATAAAAATCAGAGGGAATCCCCCTACTATACTGGCCGTTTGTAATGTATCAAGCCCACCAAGGAAGAGGAGTGAAAGTGGTAAGATGCACAATGTGAATGCCCAGAATAGTCGATTCCACAGTAAAGGCTCTCCATCAACAGATTTTTGAACGACAGAAGCAAGTATATACGACGAGGAGTCAAACGTTGTGGCTAAGAATATAATGGAGAGCACTGTAAATACTAACACCATTAAGTAAGAGAAAGGCAATTGTGACACTACTGCAATAATCGTAGCAGCAGGACCATTGGTTTCCATAAAGCTAATGACATCAAATTGACCCGTGAGTTGTAAATGCAGACCGTAGTTCCCAAAGATTCCAAAGAACAGGACACACCCAAGAGTTCCGTAGATCATTGTTCCAAAAATCATTGAACGAATTGTTCTTCCTCTAGAAATACGAGCAATAAATAATCCAACGAACGGAGCATACACAAGCCACCAAGCCCAGTAAAACACTGTCCACGCTTCCGGGAATCCACTTTCAGTAAATCCACCTAAATTCCCAAATGGCTCTGCCCATGTTGCCATTCTAAAGAAGTTATCTAAAATTAACCCAACTCCATTAAAAGTAGTCTCCACTATAAAACGTGTAGGACCGAAGAATAATACAACCGCAAGTAGGAATAGTGCTAACCAGATATTTAAATCACTTAACACTTTTATCCCTTTTTTCAAACCTGAGGCTGAGCTAATAGCAAATATAATTGTACATAACAACATAATAAGTGCTTGAGTAAGAAGGTTTACAGGAATGCCAGTCAAATAATTAACCCCTTCAGCAATCATCGGAGTTCCAAGAGCTAGTGTAGTACCTGCGCCCCCTAGTAAGCCGAATATAAATAAAATATCAATGATTTTACCAAGTGGACCGTCGACCCACTTTCCTAACACTGGTCGTACTGCTTCACTTACTTTAAGAACACTCTTTTTTCGTACATAATAGAAGTAAGCAATTGGAAGTGCAGGAAGTGTGTAAATAGCCCAGGCAATCGGTCCCCAATGGAACATTCCATAAGCCGTTGCCCAAGGGATAGCTTCTGGAGATTCTGGCTCTAAACCAAATGGAGGTCCCTGATAGTAATAGACCCACTCAATCACAGACCAATATAAAATACTTGATCCAATACCGGCAGCAAATAACATCGCAGCCCAGGAAAACGTATTGAATTCTGGTTCTTCCCCTTCTTCTCCTAATTTAATATGTCCATTTTTACTGAATGCAACAAAAATTAAAAAGAAGAATGCACCTAATCCCATCGCAAGATACAAGATTCCAAAATTTGTTGTCATATATTCGTTTGCTAGACCAACAATTACTCTACCTGATTCAGGAAAGAACACGAGTGGCAATGTGACTGCCATCAAAAGTAAAAATGCACCTATAAATGTTGGCCAATCAATTATCTTTGATTTCATCTGTTTTCTCCTTTCAGTTTAGTAGTACAAGTGTACCAGAGATTTTCATGAAAATTATTTTTTAAATCAAGTTAATTCATTTTATTATTCTATTTATTCAAAAAATAAGTATTTTTACTATTCCGTGATATGATACTTCCATGAAAAACAAATGTGTTTTTAGGAAGGACGTAAGCATATGAAAATCAAGTTTGGTTTGTTACCTCGAATTATACTGGCAATAGTATTAGGAGTAGTACTAGGTTCATTTGTTCCTGAAAACGTTGTGAAGTTTTTCGCTACATTTAACGGGCTCTTTGGTGGGTTCTTAGGCTTTGCAATCCCACTTATCATTATTGGGTTTATCGTTCCTGGGATTGCTCATCTAGGCAAAGGGGCTGGGAAACTTTTAGGTGTTACGACAACTACAGCATATGTTTCAACAATCATAGCTGGAACATTGGCGTTTACTGTAGGAAGTTTATTGTTACCTGGCTTCGTCGAAAACACAACTGCAGGAAATGTAGTAAATCCAGGAGAAGCACTGCTTGGCGGTTTTTTTGAACTTGAAATCCCTCCAATTATGGGTGTCATGAGTGCACTAATTTTTGCATTTGTCTTAGGTATCGGAATTTCAGCTACAAACAGTACAAACTTGCGTACAATTATGGATGAATTCCAACGCATTATTGAAAAATTAATCACGTACGTGATCATTCCACTATTACCGATTCATATTTTAGGAATTTTCATGAACATGACGTATGGTGGTCAAGTCCAATCGATTTTGTCGGTTTTCGCCAAAGTCTTCATACTGATCATTGCACTTCATATCACCATGCTTCTACTTCAATATACGACTGCAGGAGTCGCGAGCGGAAAGAATCCATTGCGTTTGATTCGCACGATGTTACCTGCCTACTTCACTGCTCTTGGTACACAATCATCAGCTGCGACAATACCAGTAACTTTGCAGTCAGCTAAGAAAACAGGGGTTAACGAAAAAATTGCGGAATTTGCTGTACCGTTATTTGCAACAATCCATTTATCAGGTAGTATGATCACTCTTGTAAGTTGTTCTATGGGAGTAATCCTGTTAACTGGTGGAGCACCTAGTTTGTCAGAAATGGGGCCATTCATCTTGTTACTTGGCGTAATGATGATTGCTGCGCCGGGTGTCCCAGGTGGCGCTGTAATGGCTGCAGCGGGTCTACTTGAAACAATGCTTGGGTTTGACCCAACGATGGTTTCTCTTATGATTGCATTGTATTTAGCGCAAGATAGCTTTGGTACGGCTACGAATGTTACAGGGGACGGGGCTTTGACTGTTCTTGTGGATAAGTTTTCTGGAGCAAAATCTTAGATGTGTAGAACGCTACTCTAAAGTTGAAATCTCTACAGCTTGAACACCATTTCCTGGGGGACTTTCACCGAGCCTCCTCACATCGACTTTGTCTTGTTGCGGGGTCTCGGCAAAACTCCGATAGCCCGGGAAATGGCGTCCTAGCTTCCGAGTTCTGAAGATGCAACTCTGATATATGGTGACAGGCACCATCTGGGAACCACTGGTAAATGGTGACAGGCACCGACTGGTAAAATACTCATTAAGACAAACCAAAACCAGTAGTTTCTCTGATATTTAGTCAGAGAAACTACTGGTTTTTTAGCTTCGTTGGTGGAAATCTTGTTCGACTTGTTTCTTCCATTCCCTCGTAATCTTTTTGCCCGATCGAACAGAAGACACGGCTTCATTTATAGAAGCAAAGTTCAACTCAGTTCCTTTCGCATCGGCATGGTAGTTGACAGCATAGTCACGATGAATTCCAAACTGTTGAGCAGTGGCAACTGCATCGATGTTCGCTCCTAAAAACAAGAACTCCCATCCTAATGCCGTTTGAGCTGAAATGAGTTGTTGAACAGACTTCGTCGTATACTCTTTACTAGCATTTTCCATACCGTCTGTTGTGATTACAACTAACACCTTCACATCTTCATTTTTTTGAATGGTCTTCATCTTCTGAATTCCATAACCGATAGCATCAAGCAATGCCGTCGTTCCTCGTACGTAGTATTCTTTCTCTGTCAAAGCCCGCACTTCATGAATACTCGTCCGGTCGTGTACCCATTCTAGGTGATGATCAAAAAGTAAGGTGCTAATCCGAACATCGCCTTCAACTTCTCGTTGCTTTGTGATTAGACTGTTGTAACCGCCAACAGTATCCTTCTCTAACCCACTCATTGAACCGCTGCGATCAAGAATAAAGAGTACTTCTGTTTTCATTTTTAGTTCCTCCTCTAGATATAATCTATCTAGAGTCTACCAACAGAAGACATTCTCATGGTCGCTTCAAAAGCGACATCATGACGCTCCCAACAGTGGCTGATGATACGTAAAGAGAACTTCGTTGATTGTATAAATATCATAGTTCTGATTGCGAATAAAGTATTCAATAATCAAATCAAATTTTGTACTTTTTGATAAGGAGTACCCTGCGGCTGCTAAAAGCTCTTGTGTCTCTTCAAGGGACAATTCTAAAGCAATAGCTAAAGAGAGCGCGGTAGACTTTTTAGGCTGATACTCACGTTTGGAACGAATCTTTGAAAAAAGTCGTCGATCGATATTTGCCTTTCGGTAGACATACGGATCGGATAATCCTCTCTCATCAATCAACCGGATTAGTTTATCAGAAAATGTCTCATCAGTAGTAGCTAAGAAGTCGTCAAGTGTCGACCTTTTCGTTGATTCAAAAGTAGGTAGTTCTTGAAATGAAAACGCTTCGTCCACTTGCATTTTATTGCGTTCCCGCCCATATTTCTTTTCTAATCGGTGCACAGAATGTTCATCAATGAATTCTTCAATCGATTGTTTTAACTGTTGACTCACTTGGACAGAATTTTGATCAAAGAGAACAAGAAATACTGTAATATCCTTTTTTTCAACAAATGCTTGAATAGTTTTTTTGGCGATTAAAAACGCTTTTTCTTTGGGAAATCCATAGACTCCTGCCGAAATCAACGGAAATGCAACGCTCTTTAATTGATGATCACAAGCTAGCTCTAAAGCGTTTTCATAACAGCTCTGTAAAAGTTCTTCTTCTTTTTGTAATCCCCCATTCCATTTAGGTCCTACAGTATGAATAATAAATGCAGCGGGTAATCCAAATCCTGGTGTTACGACTGCTTGCCCTGTCTGAATGGGAGCAAGAAGAGTACAAGCTTCTTTTAACTTTGCTCTTCCCGCCTTATCAAAGATTGCACCACACACTCCGCCACCTTCTAGAAGTTCCTTGTTTGCGGCGTTTACTACTGCATCTACCTTCAATGTTGTAATATCATCACGTATAAGTATGTATGGCATATTGAACCTCCGTCCTATTTTCTCTATCATATCCTAATTTTTACATGCATTCTACTTAGTAAATAATAGTAGAAATTTGTCAGTCAACAGGCGTATAATAATGAATGTACGTATATAAATCATGAAGTATGTTCCCCGTTCAGTTGGAGAACCTGCTTTTTTTAATAGGCGAAAGCGCTTAATTAAACTCAAGGATGTGGAACGCAATCATGAACAGTCAGGATAAACAAATGGATGTTATTTTGATCGGTGCCGGTGTAATGAGTGCCACACTCGGTGCTTTACTAAAAGAATTAGTCCCTCATTGGAACATTAAAGTATTTGAAAAATTAGATGCGGCGGGTATAGAAAGTTCGAACGAATGGAACAACGCAGGTACAGGACATGCAGCTCTTTGCGAATTGAACTACACACCGCAAGCAAAAGATGGCTCCATTGATATTACAAAAGCAATTAAAGTAAATGAACAGTTCCAATTATCTCGTCAGTTTTGGTCTTTCTTAGTGGAAAAAGGATTACTCAAAAAGCCAGAAGATTTTATCATGCCGATTCCACACATGAGTATGGTGCAAGGTGAAGCGGATGTTGATTTTCTTCATAAACGATTCGAAGCTTTAAAAACGAACCCTTTATTTGAAGGAATGGAATTTTCAAAAGACCCGAAAAAACTTGCCGAGTGGATTCCAGTTATCATGAACAATCGCACAGATGGTCAGCCGATTGCTGCAACGAAAATCGACACTGGAACAGACGTAAACTTCGGTGCATTGACACGTATGTTGTTTGACTATTTACAACAGCAAGATGTGGAAGTGAACTACAAACATCGTGTCGACAATTTGACGCGTTTAGAAGATCGTCGCTGGGAATTAAAGGTGACGAATCACGAGACGAAAGAATGGGAATACCACCAAGCAGACTTCGTATTTATCGGGGCGGGTGGCGGAAGCCTTCACCTTTTACAAAAATCAGGTATTCACGAATCCAAAAACATTGGAGGATTCCCTGTCAGCGGGTTGTTCCTCGTTTGTAATAACCCCGAAATTGTAGAAAAGCATCATGCGAAAGTGTATGGAAAAGCAAAAGTCGGCGCTCCTCCAATGTCTGTGCCTCACTTGGATACACGCTATATCGATGGCAAGAAATCTTTATTGTTTGGTCCATTCGCAGGCTTCTCACCGAAATTTTTGAAGACAGGTTCAAACTTAGATTTAATCAAGTCTGTTACGCCAAATAACGTGTTTACGATGCTTGCAGCTGGCGCAAAAGAAATGTCTTTAACAAAGTATTTAATTGAACAAGTCATGCTGTCTCACGACAAACGTGTAGAAGAATTACGTGAGTTCATCCCAGATGCAAAAGCAGAGGACTGGGGAACTGTCGTTGCAGGTCAACGTGTACAGGTCATTAAAGATACAGAGGTCGGCGGCAAAGGAACACTTCAGTTTGGAACAGAAGTTGTGAGCGCAACGGATGGCTCAGTAGCTGCTTTACTCGGGGCTTCTCCGGGAGCTTCAACTGCTGTACATGTCATGTTGGAAGTATTGGAACGTTGTTTCCCAGAGTTTATTGAAGAATGGCAACCACGTGTGAAAGAAATGGTTCCTTCTTATGGAGTTTCTCTCTCAGACAACCGTGAATTGTTCTTTGATTTGTTGAATTCGACTGCGCGTACTCTGAAATTGACTGAGATGCATTTAGAGAAACAACAACAAGAAACTGTTGCAGTTGCAGCAACTCCTGAGAACGCATAAATTTAGAGAATAGTAGTAATGGATTCAATCTCTGGCGATGCGGTAGTGAGTTCCAGGGGGAGCATAGCGGAGCCTCCTCTTGGCATACGAGAAGCTCGCACTTCTCGCCTCCACTGCGGGGTCTCCGCCATACTCTGATTCCCCAGGAACTCACTACCTCCTCTTGTCGATTAATAAAGTCGGCAAGTAATGAATATAGAACTCGCCCGCTGTCCTAAACAGTGTATAGGGTGACAGGCACCATCTGGGAACCAGTGGTAAATGGTGACAGGCACCTATTATAAATCCCGTAGGCCAGGTTGTTATTTCCCGGGTCATCAGGGTTTTCACGAGACCCGGCAACGAAGATGAAAATGCCCTTCTTTCATCTTACGTGGGGAGGCTCGGGGAAATCCTCCCAGGAAATAGCGGCCTGGGTGGAGGGATTTATATGTGACAGGCATCCATAAAAATTACAAATAAAAACAGTAGTTCACTTAGCCTAATAAGTAAACTACTGTTTTTTTATTGATAAATGACATCTGCTAGTCGCATATTATTTGGATCGTACGCCTCAAATACTGTTTTTTCCTCTTCTACTGCCATGCGTATATTACACGCTGACTGATAAATCGGGTCTGATGCATAGTCAGTTGATAAAGCACTTTCACCAGTTCGGGTGTACGCATAATAAGCTCCATTTGATTTCCGGTAGACAAAAGTTGAAGTGTCTTTGTAGAGAAGTACGTTCTTTAGGTTGGACACATTTAAATCATAAGCTGCTTGTGAAATCGACGGGTCTGGTAACAGACATACGGTCGAGCCATTCATAAAATCGACACGTTGACTATCATTATTTGGATTGACTATTTGTTCCTCGGTAGAACCTTTTGTAATAATAATTCGGTTGGCAATGATATGAGAACTATCAATCTCTGTTTGAGAGTTTGAATTGAATTCTAAATCTAGTGTTGTTGTAATTAAATTTGAGTTTTTTACTTGGAAATGCTTTTCAAAAGATAAAGAAGCTCCGGAGAGAACATTTACATTTAACAAACTTCCCCCTGATCCGAATTGTTGATGGTTGAATGTCCCACCTTGTTGAAAGTAGTAAAAATGCTCTCCTTCAAAATTATAAGTTTGACCATTTGCCGTATTGATTGGGTTGGTTACTACAATCGTATCATTATTTGGTAAAGAGGCATATTGTGCAAATGTATAAGACGTGATAAAGGAGTCTGTCTTGTCTCCTTGCCACATTAGTTGTTCCGGTAACTCTATAAATAACTCTATCGGTTCACTGACATCCGTCTCGGTAAATCCGACCACTTTCAAAGATAGCGTGGAATCCTCTGTATTCAAATTTGAACGCTCAATAAGCCGGTACCCTCTGGTCTGTTGATCTACAATTGTCGTATAGCCCGCCACAATGGATGGTGGTGTTGAAGCAGTTTCCATATAGACAGTGTTGGCATAATAAGCAGCTAACTCCGCATTTTGTGTGGTGGCAAGTGCAGTCATATTAGTTGTTAAATCTGTGTAACTTGTCGAAGTTTTTTTCACTTGATCCATCTTAGTAGCTGTGTCAGCAATCAATTGATTCACATCACGGATGATCTCTTCTTTATAAAACTCTGCTCCCATTTCTGCGAGCGCCGTTGTTACAATGCTTGAATCTGTTTTCTCAACCTGCACTTTTTGTGAAACAGCAATACGCGTGAAAGAGAACATGAAAAGCATGAGCATCATTACAAGACCTAATGTGATTAAAAGTGTGTACCCTTTTTCATTTGTTAGATGCGTTCTCAAACTTTTCACATCCTTTCATTAGTATTGAAATATAGTAATTTTGAATCAATTATCTACTTATTTTGTCATTTATCTTAGTTTACACTACGAACACTGTTCCGTCATCATTCTAAATCCTCAAATGTTTGTTGAAGGATATAGTATGATTCTTTAAGGCGTTCCTTTGAAGTTGGGGTGTTCCAGCTCTCCCATGAATAACGACGAAGACCTCCATCCTCTGATACGACCTTAGCCCCTTCCGCTTCTCCCATCACGAGACCAATTCCAATTGATTCGATAAACTCACTTGCCTCTTCACCGTCTTTGAACACATCCCCAATTACTTCTAAGCGACTTGGATCTCTAAATTGAAGTAGCAGCCATGGAATTCTAATTTCTACTGAATTGTCTCCAAACTCATAATCCGCAAGTGAGTTATAATCCGCTGAATTAGGATTACCATTGCCCCGTGTCAACTTTCCAGTCTCATAAAATTCAAATGGTAGTACTTCATCTAGTTCTGGATAATACAACTTTTTGTTTAGAACATAATAGATTGGTGTAAATTTTCCTGTATTCTTTCTTCCGTTGGAAACAGGCTCAATCATTTTTTGGTCGTTGCCATATAAATAATGATAATAATCGTAGTACGTATCAGCTACTAAACGGCTTTCTTCACCATTCATATCCACAATGAAATCAATTCCATCTTCAAAAGATACTTCGTCTATTTGCGTATTTCCTTGATCAGGAATTGTATCAAGAACAATACGTGCTCGCTCCGTATCCTGAAGTCCTTCAATTTTTAAATACAGATGGGCTTCATCATGCGTGACTTTTAGAGATGCAGACGAATCTCCAATAAAGTCGTCTACTTCTGTCCAATCCTCGAAACTCCCATCTACTTGTACTCTCATAGAATCAAAGCTCAACAAACCAAAATTCTGTTCATTTGTCTGTCGATTAGACCAGTACGGGCGTCGTTCGCGATTATCATATTCTTGAGTATTCCATGTTCGTTTGAACCACTCATCCTGCCAACTGAACACTAAACCACCTAAATAGTCTTCCGCCATAATTGTTTGGAACAGTTTTGAAACATATTCTCCTTGTTGCTGTTCTGTCACGTTCCCTTGGTTCCATCCATAAGGGTTGATATGCGTTCCACCACGTGAAGCTGGGATTCCAAATTCAGCAATCAGAACCGGCATCTCGTGTGCTGCCCGTAAATCATTTAGATAGCCTGCATAACTATTTTTCTCTCCATCTTGATCGACATATTCTAAGTACTCCTTATCAACATTTAAGAAGTCTGGATAGTACGGATAAACGTGGTACGATGCGAACTGACCGATTGGTTCCATTTCATTTTTCAAGCGAATTACATTCGGATTCACACTTACTAGATCCTCGTCGATATTTGGTTCGGATGGGTGATCCAGCAAATCCGTTGTAACCCAGTTTGTAAAGCTAATCGGGCGGAGTTCATTATAATTGTCTGCCTCATAGGTTAAAATGCCATCCATATGCATCGCTAACCAGTGTTCAAAAGGAGACGCATTTTCTGTTTTTACAAATTGACCATCGTAATCTTTAAGATGATCATTTTCTTCATTCGTTCCAACAACCATTTCCGGATACCATTCAATCCCCATAATCCAGCCGACTACATACTCCGATATATCTGCTTCGTAAGTACCGGAAGCGTGACCTACTTGGGGAAGAATTCGGGCATTCCCATGTATCACATCGACAATGTCTTGATATTCTTTAATAAATCGTTTATTGGTTTCCTCATTGAATGCATTTTGTGTTTCCTCTAACAACTCTTCTTCCGTCCATGCGCCGTGAAATACATAAAGCGGGACGTCATGCTCTTCATTATAGCGTTTCAATGCACGATAAAAACCTGGAGGATGGACCGTATACACTCGAATCGTGTTAGCATTCATTTCACCGATTTGTTGGAACCAACGATAATATTCTTCCTCTGTAATCGCTGCTTCCCCTGGAAAGAATCCTGGTTTACCCATTCCAATATTTACGCCTTTAACGGACATCTCTTGCCAGTCCCCGTCTACTTGCACTTCAAACTGGTCACCCGAAATTCTTGAGTGATTCACCAATTCTTCATTCTTTCGGACTGATACACCAGACAAATCTTTTGCGGATGCAACCATGTTTGTCAATTGGGAAGTAAATGTCGACCAGTAAAATCCGTCCCCACGATTTGCATAGAAGAAGTTGTACACAGAAGACAAACCAAAGATTTGGTAAAGTGCTGGTGGCGATTCTAGAGATTGATAATCCGCTGCCATGTAGACAGACTGAATCTCTGGATGCTCGCGTTGCACGATTGCTGGCACTAGTCCTTCTGTCAATTCAACAGGCAATTGTTGGTGAATAGATTCTGGGAGCGCAAACCAAAATGAAACGTCCTCTTCAATCGGAGTAGTCACAATCTGAATCCAACCGCGATAATCACTTTCTACCCAATCATTCGAATCACCATGCTGATAGACTTCTTCCGATTCTATAACAACTGTTTGTTCGATTCGTTCATTTGTAAATATATACCCGCTCCCCTCATACTCCCAATTACCTTCCACTAATTCTTTAGTCGAGTCTGGAATATCAGGATTACTTGCTGACAAATCCTCGAAGTAGCGCATAATCCAACCTGTAAACCGAACCCCTGTGAAGTCTTCTATTTCTCGTGTAAGCAACTCGTCTTGTACACCTAGCCAATCAATCGGTTGTATTAGAAGCAATTTATTTAGTTGTTCTGAGGTAGTCGCTTCTCTCCACCGCTGTTCGTTGACTGATCCTGATACAATATCTAATTCGATAGTGGCATCGTCTGAATCCGCATATTTTTCATGCTTAAAATACCAATCTATTCCTTGATGGTTTTCTAAATCATCTTTTACTCGGTCAGAAGCTGTGACTGATGAATTCGGTGTTGCCACCCAAAGCAAATAGGGCAGGCCAAATACGCCTGCCACTACAAGTACAACTAAGATAAATCGATTCACGAGGTCATCTCCTTTTTCTGGAAACCAGTACGTTCCATTTTGCCCCACTCGCGTTTTCTAAAGATTGTCCGAATAAGCCCTTCCAATCTCCATAAAAGCGTCAATGGGCGGTACCAGAAGATTTCAGTTAAAGCCATGATTAACAGGCGATAAATATCTCGGATACGTGGGTAGCGATTTACACTCCAAGCTTCCATTAATACAGATCCCATTGAGAATACACTTCCATAAAGTATCAGTAATAATGCTAGCAAGATTGCAATTTCGATGTATACATCACCTGCAAATAAAGCAAATATTAAATAAATGTATCCTCCAATCTCAATAATCGGGCCTAGAAATTCAATCAACCAGAAATAGGGCATCGATACCATGCCAACAGCTCCGTACTTTGGATTGAAGGTCATTCGTTTATGGCGCCATAAACTCTCAGTTAATCCTTGATGCCACCTTCTTCGTTGCTTTCGAAGTACGGAAAGTTTAGAAGGAACTTCTGTCCAGCAAACCGGATCCGGAACAAATTCAATTCGTTTCTTTTCTTTACTTTCAGCAAGTACTCGGTGCAAACGAACAACCAGTTCCATATCTTCTCCTATTGTGTTCTTCGCATAACCTCCTGCTTTAATAACCCAGGACTTTGAGAACACGGAGAAGGCGCCAGAAATAATGAGCACTAAATTATAGCGACTTAGAGCAATCCGTCCCATTAAAAATGCGCGTAAATATTCGACTGCTTGCATGACAACAAGTAAGTTGTTTGGTAGAGCAGGGCTTGAGATAGCACCGTGCTCCACATAAAGGCCGTTTGCAATACGCACATTCCCACCAGCAGCTATTACTTTTCCATTCGATGCAACAATCGGCTTCATAATACGCAATAACGAACGATCTTCTAATATTGAATCCCCATCAATGGAGCAGATATACGGAAATCTGGAAACATTGATACCTGCATTTAGAGCATCTGCTTTTCCACCGTTCAGCTTGTCGACCAAAAGTAAGTTAGGGTGAATCGTAGATTGATAGATGGCAACAATCTCTTCATTCTCCAACTGTTTGCGCACGACCTTGTTCAGCTTTTCCATTGCAAAATAAGAAATCATCGTTTCTTTTGTGAGGTCTGTAGACCCGTCATTTATTACTATGACTTCAAATTGAGGGTAGCGAAGGCTGAGTAATGACCGAACACTATCTACCACACCTTTTTCTTCGTTAAATGCTGGAACTAAAATTGATACAGGCTTTGAGTAATAACTAGAAAGAAAATCGTCATCAAGCTCTTCTTTATCCAATTGGTATTCTTTACGCAGCTTTAATAAAGAGAGGAGTAACATAAGCGTATATATGATAATGACACCGATCATGTAAAAAATCAGAAAGCGTCCAAAAAATACTAAAATAGCTTCCCAAATGGCCATTACGCAAACACTCCCCTCATAAGCTGTTCTTCAATGATTTCAACCGCAAAACGATCCTGCGTGCTATCTTTGTATGCAAGCAATAGCTCAGTCCCATTTTTTTGCTTAGCTACTGAGCGTGCAGCTGTAGAACGAACCCACCAACTCGAATCTTCAAGTAAAGGCAATAAGTAACCTATACTCTCATCTAGTGGGAAAGTTCCAATCAGCCGAGCAGCAAGCATACGTTCTTCCCAATAGTCCGACTCGAGAAATGGCACAATTGAAGAGTAGTCTTTATAAAAACCAATCATTTCAATAGCCTTTAAAATGCGAATACGAATTTCGGACTCTTCTTCCAGTTGAAGCTGGCTCATTAAAAATTCTTGATATTCCACATAATTCTTCTCTCCAATAACATCGATTAAAGAAAGTTTTGCCGGTCGAGAGAGAAAACTATAATTCTGAACCAAGTCTTGCAGTTGACGATTTTCAAGTTTTAAAAGAAGTGCTCGATTTTGATGTTCCGAAAATTGATGTTCATCGTCTTTGATAATATGCAAAGCTATTGTCTTACCAGTCATAATTTTTAATAATGATAGATAATAATCTTCTTCTACAGTGGCTACTTTCTTTGACTCCCAGCGCTTCAGATGACTTTCGGCTAATGCGACTAACTGAAAATCAATGGTTCGATAAAGTCCGTTCATCCGATGACTCCACTCGGGGCTCCGTAACATTTTTCTGTAGTACCCCTCTAAATAAGAGTTAGCAAATAAGTAAATCTTTTGCCGAGTCCCTTCTACATACACGCTATTTAAAAAATTGATGAGTAGCTTCTCTGTAGCATTTGTTTCAAGCGGTCCTTTTGGAATTAGACGTTCATCCCAGTCCCCTCCATAAAACAAGTAGTCCATCCATAAATGCTTGGTACGATCGATATAGTTCTTTTCATTTGCTAATCTTCGCTTCTCTAAAAGCCGTAAGACTGTTAAATACAAACTAAATAGCAGCAAAAGTGTTAAAAGGACGAGAATAATCCATAATAGCGTTATACTTGAAACTGTCATTCGAACCACAGCCTCTCAATTGTTCTTCTGAAGAGAGCTTCAAACAAGCGAAGATTAAATGGCTTATGAATCACTTCATCAATCCCCATTTGATAGGCATTAATTAGATTTTCTTCAGAGACACGGTCCGTCAACATAAAGATATGAAATTTTTGATGACTTGCTTGATTTCTTAGGAAATGTACGACTTCAATACCGTTCTTCTTCGGTAATACATCGTCTAAAACGACCAAATGATGATTAGCACTTGTGTACCACTCTGAGGATTCGAATTCTAAACCGTCTTCAAATAAACGGACATCTAATAAGAAGTTTTTAAAGTTCATAGTCGAAATTGATCGGTGCAATACTTCTTGAACTATTTTGTCGTTTACAATAACACTAACTTTAATCGTGCTCATCTCCGTAATTGTCCACGGTCCTCCAATGTAATGTACTGGAGATTCATCCACAGTTGAACTTTTCATGATTTTAACAACTTCCATTAAACTCATTTTGGAGTCTCGAACTTCTGTGAATAAAACTTTGTAACTATGGACATCTTCTAATGAAAAATGAGATTTCAGCCGTTTTATAAACGCTTGAACTTCCTTCTTTCCACTATTTGGTAATACTGCCCACAAACCTTCTTTTTCCGGATCATGAAAAACTAAGTCAGAGTTACGAATAAATTTTAAGACTTCCTCATTTTCGACTTTCGCTTCTTCTGTCAGCGGTTTTATAAAAACAACGGCAATAGGGGCTTTCGACCTTTCCAACGCACCTTGGATGAGTGAGAATATGGACTCTGCTTCATCTACCCAATACAATTTTCTCCCCACTATCATCGCCCTCTTTCTTTCAATAAAATTGTTACTCATACAATAGCACCTTTTTCATAATTTTAATAGTACTATTCGCATTATTTTAAATTAATTTTTGGTTTTTTAATAAAACAATTTAAATAACATAGTAAAATAGTATTTATATGAATCTAATCTATGTATGACTAAAGATTTTTTAGCCTTTACACTTGACTCTTTTCGAGAAAATAGATACCATTGCATGAATCTGAATCAATTGAATAGAAAGGGAGGAATGTACAATGCATAGAACACATACGTTGTATGATTTGCAACATGAAAAAAGTACGGCCCCTTCTTCACTGTTTTCAACCAATGCACGTTTACTTTGGTTTAAGTCAATTGAGCATCAGCAGTTATGCCATTTATCCAATCAAAATCTTAGTGAGTTGATGGCACTTAAGATCTTACCTGAATTTACATTATTTGAATCTCTCCACCGTCTATATGAAGATCCTATGGCTGGTACTTTAGAAGATGGCGAGCTACTACAAACAGTTGCTTACAATTTCACTGAAGAATTTTGGAAGAACCACCCAAAAAGCAATCATCAGATGACTGAGTTTTTGACGATGCTCTCGACTTTTAAAGTCGCCGAAAATTATCACTGGAAAAGCGAAATTGAAAAGAAGAATTATTTCTATGCTTTAGAAACATTATCGAATCAATTAAAGTAGAAAGAGACCTCATCTGAGGTCTCTTTCTACTTTATAGGAACGAATCCACTTTATTAAATTCTCCACTTCTCTCTCAGTAGTTAAATACCCGAATGAAATTCGCACAAATTGCCGCGCAACATCTTCTTCGTAGCCTAGAGCGCTTAGCGTAGACATCGCCTCTCCGTGCCCCACTTTGCATGCACTTCCGGTTGAGATGGAAATTCCGTGTCTGTTTGCTTCTAACATGGTATGTTGTCCGTCCACACCAAAGCCCGACAATCCCACTATAAAAGGTGATTTAGTTGTCCCTTGCCCAACATATTCCACAGTCTCAGGCAAAGCATTAACCACTCTCATATGGAACTTTTGCACATTTGCATAGAGATCATGTTGTTCCTTTAGCGAGATAAATGCCGCTTCTGTTGTAGCTACTATAGAAGGAATATCCACAGTGCCTGCTCGAAATCCAAATTGATGCGTTGTGCCGGGATATACAGAGCTCCAATGAAAGTCTGGATTGATCAAACAAACGCCGCATCCTTTGGGTCCCCCGAACTTATGGCCCGAAATAACAAAACTCGCAACGTCCTGTTGCCAACCAGTCAATGTACATTTTCCGAACCCTTGCACCGCATCACAATGAACGGGTATCGATTTTCCCTTAACAAGTGACAGTATCTCTTCTATAGGTTGTAGAATTCCTGTTTCGGAATTCACCCACTGACATACTACTAAAATCACCTCGTCACTAAGCATGTCATTCGTTTTTTGCAAATCCACAACACCGCGTTCAGTTAAAGGCAACCATTCTAAAGCAAAGCCCTCACTCTTCAATTCATGAACAACCGTTAAAATGCTCGCATGTTCAAGCGGACTTACTAAAATCGTTCCTTGCTTCCCTTTTACGAGTGACCGAATAGCCAACTGATTTCCTTCTGTAGCTGATCCCGTGAAGAAAACACTATCAGGGCTTACCTGTAAATGATCAGCCCATATATGTTTGCATTGCTGAAGCACTCGTTGTGCTGCACTTCCGACGTCATGAAGACTTTGAGTATTGCCATAAAATTTTCGCGCTGCTTCTACATAACTTGTAAGTGCTTCTTCTCGCATAGGGGCTGTCGCAGCATAATCAAAATAGTTCAACTTTTTCACAACCTTTGATTCGAACTTGTCTTTCATTTTGCCTGGGTTCATAATAGGTGTCAAGACACTTGTAAAGTAGGTGTAAATTTTATGGTTGATGTTTGTATAGTTGGTGGCGGTTTAGCGGGGCTTATTCTAGCAAAAAACCTTTCATCTACACTAAATGTTGTGATTATCTCGGATTCGTTTATCAAAGGAAATAGTTGGCTTGCACAAGGTGGTATCGCCGCTCCGCTCGGCGAGAGTGATGCACCTTCTTTCCATCTTCAAGATACGCTTCTTGTCGGCTCAAAACATGTGGATGGTTTGGCTGCAAAGGAAATTATTGAAGACGGTGAACGTTTAGTCCGAAGTCTAGTTAATGAAGGATTTCCAGTTGACCTCACTTCAGATGGAGATCTGGCGCTAGGTAAAGAAGCCGCGCATTCCCGTCATCGAGTGCTTCATGCAGGAGGAGATCGGACCGGGAAGTTTTGGATGAAGAAAGCTACTACCGCTACACAGTCTGTTAAAAGAATTATAGCTTCGGCTCACTCTCTTGTTATGGAAGATGGAACTTGCAAGGGTATTCGCATCGTCACGGAGCAGCATCAAGTAGAAACTCTATACGCCACTAGAGTTGTATTGGCTACCGGTGGAATCGGTGAACTTTTTGGAGTTACGTCGAATTCTTCCGCAGCTAAAGGTACGGGGTTATCACTTGCCTATCATGCAGGTGCTCGGCTGACGGATTTAGAATTCATTCAATTTCACCCTACTATCGCAGTAGACAAGCAAGGAACTAAAGGATTGGTGACAGAAGCATTACGAGGAGCAGGCGCAATTTTTACTGATCAAGAAGGCACTCCTCTTGCTATCAATCCCCTTGGACCTCGTGATGTGACTGCGCGCTTGATTGATTATCACTGGCGAAACCAACTTCCGGTTTTTCTAGATCGAACGCAGGTGGAGAAATTTTCGGAGCGCTTTCCAACTGCGAAGCAAGTTTTTAAAGACCAACAGCGGATAGCTGTTCGTCCTGGTGTCCACTTCCATATGGGAGGTATTCAAACGGATCTAGGTGGACGTACTAGTATTCCTGGACTGTACGCTTTGGGAGAAGTGGCTTGTACAGGTTTACATGGAGGCAATCGTTTAGCGAGCAATTCGCTGCTCGAGTGCATTGTGATGGGTTATAGAGTAGCTGAGGATATTCAATCAACTAGCGCGCCCATGACTGGAATAAGAGAGAGCAAACTCCCAGAGCCACCCACAGAAATACGAAACAAAGATTTTTCTCAAGAGTCTTTAGTGCATTACTGTGGAATTTTGCGAGACGAATCAAGTGAGACATATGCCAACTCACTCCCACTTCAACAATGGGACTTAGCCAATGTGCCCGTTCACACCATTGATTTACTACATCGCTATACTACGAGCTCTTTACTTGCTCAGTCTATATCCCTGCGTAAAGAAAGTCGGGGCGCCCATTTTCGAATAGACTTCCCATCTATTCAAGACGAATGGAACCACAAGGTTATTGTTCACGAAGGAAATCAGAAGTGGATTGAAACGAGAAATTCTAGTCAGTTGAAAGAGAGGGTCTACTATGAATCGATTCATCATTGAAGAAAGGCTACGCCAATTTTTTATTGAAGATATAGGAGAAGATGATCTATCTAGCCGTGTTTTTGACAGTGCACATCACTCTACTGCTTTTGTCCGTGCAAAAGAAGAGGGAATTGCCTGTGGATTGTTTATTTTTGAAATAGGATTTGGTCTGCTGGATCAAAACGTGAAGGTCACTCTACATAAAAAAGAGGGAGAACCCTTCCATAGTGGCGATAGTTTAGTAGAGCTAACTGGACCCACTCACTCCTTGTTGTCTGGGGAGCGTGTATTGTTGAATTTGGTGCAGCGCATGTGTTCAGTGGCAACCTTTACAAGTCACTGTGCAGAACAACTTGCCGGAACACCTGCCCAACTTGTCGATACTCGGAAAACGACTGCAGGGCTACGTATATTTGAAAAGTATGCCGTCCGGGTTGGTGGTGGGAAAAATCATCGTAATGGTTTGTACGATGCAGTCATGTTAAAAGATAACCATATTGCGGCTTGTGGATCGATTACACTTGCGGTGCAAAAAGCACGTCAATTCGTAGGTCCTCTTGTGAAAGTAGAAGTAGAGATTGAAACTAAGGAACAGTTGATAGAGGCAATTGAAGCAGAACCCGATGTTATTATGATTGACAATCAATCCCCTGAAACAATCAAACAGTGGGTACAACTCGTTCCAGAAACTATTTTAACAGAAGCATCCGGTGGAATTACTATTGAGACACTACGTGCATATGGCGAAACCGGTGTTGACTTGATTTCAATGGGCGCACTCACGCATAGCGTAAAACAACTGGATTTAAGTCTAAATGTCACTTCATCACATAAGGAGGTAATGAAATGAGTATTTTATCGCTTCTTACAGAGACCAGCTCACTCCCTGCGCAGTATACAACACTCTCTACTGAAGAATTAAGAAAGCGCGCACGTGCTGCCCGTGAAAAACTTCAAGATCGTGTCTATATTCTCGGGCACCATTATCAAAAAGATGAAGTCATTCAATTTGCTGATGCTACAGGTGATTCTTTGCAGTTATCACAAATCGCTGCTGAGCAAACTGCAGAAACCATTATTTTCTGCGGTGTTCACTTCATGGCAGAAACTGCAGATATCTTAACATCTCCGGACCAAAATGTAATCTTACCGGATATGCGTGCGGGTTGTTCAATGGCGGACATGGCAACAATTTCTCAAACCGAACGTGCTTGGACACACTTACAGGAGCTGTTTGACGATACAATATTGCCACTCACCTATGTCAATTCGACTGCTGCGATTAAATCGTTTGTTGGGAAGTATGGCGGAGCTACTGTCACCTCCTCTAATGCCCACAAGATGGTGAAATGGGCATTTACTCAGAAACAACGATTACTTTTTTTACCCGATCAACATCTAGGTCGCAATACAGCAGCTGACCTAGGAATCCCACTCGAGCACATGGCCATCTGGGATCCAATTGCAAATCGTTTAGAAGCTTTATGTGCACTAGAAGATGTTCAAGTCATCTTGTGGAAAGGCCATTGTTCGGTGCATATGAATTTTTTACCGAAGCATGTGGAAAACTTGCGCAAAAATGAACCAGACCGAAGAATTCTCGTACACCCTGAGTGTACGCATGAAGTAGTAACAGCATCTGATGATAACGGATCTACGAGTTATATTATTGACCAAATCAACCAAGCACCGGATGGTTCTAAATGGGCGATTGGAACTGAGATGAATTTAGTCAATCGCTTGATTGCAGATAACCCCCATTTGGATATCGTGTCACTCAACCCATTTATGTGTCCGTGCTTAACAATGAATCGAATCGACCTTCCTCATCTTACGTGGGTGTTGGAGGAGCTAGTTGAAGGCAATGTGGTCAATCCAATTAAGGTTGACGCAGAAACTGCCGAATATTCGAAGATTGCACTTGAGCGGATGTGGAAGTATTTAGATGTGTAGAACGCCGCTCTAGAAACTCCGACTTTATTCTCGGTGCCTGTCACCATTTACCAGCAGTTCCCATATGGTGCCTGTCACCCATCCTGAGCGGTCGTTCATCGGATAAATGCTTGATTTATTCTACACTAACCACAATTTATTCTACCGAAAGTGACTTTTCTTCTACCGAAGTCATATTATGGAAACTATTTATTCTCGGTGCCTGTCACCATTTACCAGCAGTTCCCATATGGTGCCTGTCACCCGAGACAAATGGGCAATCGGTACGGAGATGAATCTCGTGAACCGCTTGATTGCGGACAATCCACATCTCGACATTGTGTCACTGAATCCCTTTATGTGCCCCTGTCTGACGATGAACCGAATTGACTTGCCTCATTTAACGTGGGTATTAGAAGAATTGGTGGAAGGGCGTATAGTGAATCCTATTAAAGTGGACCAAGACACGCAACATAACGCCAAACTCGCGCTGGAACGTATGTGGCATCATCTTGGCTAATTGAAAAAACTCGCGCCCTTTTTGGGAACGCGAGTTTTTGTATTGTAGAAGAAACTTCGGAATATGCCGAAGAAAAATCAAAATTTGAAGAAGAAAACCCCAATCTTGTCGAAGAACGACCGCTCAGTCCTCCCCCTGCCTACCTCAACTTTACTTTTCCATAAAGAACAACGACAAACCTCCTGGTCCAACATGTGTTGCAACGGCCACGCCCATCTGCATAATATAAATATCGCCAGTAAATGTCGTTTCCGATCGCAATTTGTCTTGCAAATCAAGAGCTACTTGACGGTCCGTCGTATAACCTATTAAGACGAAGTTTGTTTGCTCCGTGTCAATTCGCTTTGAAAACTCTTCGATATAATGTTTGAAAACACGGTTGCGTCCCCGTTCTTTGGCAACGACCGCACCTTTTCCATCGTTCATGGACATGATTGGCTTAATATTCAGCAGTTTGCCTATAACTGCGCTCGCTCCTGAGATCCGACCACTACGAATCAAATGACTCAGATCATCTACAGAAAGATAATGTTTCACTTTTGTTTTATGAGTCTCTACGAAGTGGACAATATCTTCAAATGAGTAGCCATTGTCTCTCATCTGAGCGCTCTTCATGAGCAACCAACCACTTCCATGGCTCATAGACTTAGAGTCTAGAATATGGATTTTCACATCCGATTCAGGATGCTCCTCTAAAAATTGTGATTTCCCTAATTCTCCAGATTGATACGAAGCGCTTGTTCCACTGGACATACAGATACATAAAATTTCTTTGTGTCCGTCATCTACTGCTTTTTGAAACACGTCAGCATACAGTCTTGGACTTGGTGCACCAGTAGACGCCTGCTCGCTTCCCGCTTGTAGTCTTTGAAAATAACTGTCTGTCGTAATATCAATCCGGTCTTGATAATCTGTTCCTTCTATGGTTACTGTTAAAGGTATAAGATCAATAGAATAAGATGTCAGCACATCTTGAGAAATATCACATGTAGAGTCAGCTAGTAATTTCATCATAATTAGGTTCCACCTTTTTTTGCAGTTCTAATCAGTGTAAGCGATTTCGTTAGTAGTTGTTAGTGACATCTGTCATGAATAATGAAGGAGTTATATTAAATTATGAAGAACACTACTTTACAGTTTCGAATCATGAAGTATATGCTCGCTCTCACCATCACTGTAGTTATCCTTGTTATTACAGCATCCTACTTCGTCATGGCCCATAGTGTGAAACAAGAAATTGGAGAACGCGCGTTAAATATTGCAGAAACCACAGCCCAACACCCAGACGTCATTCGAGCTTTACAACTACCCGAATCCACCTCTGAAATACAACAACTTGCTCTCGACATCCAACAAGAGGTCAAGGCCCAGTATGTCGTCATTGGAGATGAAAATGAGATCCGCTACGCACATCCTATCACAGAGCGAATCGGCCAGAAGATGGTCGGTGAAGATAACGACAAGGCACTTCTAGAAGGGCAATCTTATATTTCTGAAGCCACTGGAACACTCGGTAGAGCTATACGAGGAAAAGCACCTGTTATTGATGACAACGGGACCATCATCGGAGTAGTTTCCGTGGGGTTTTTACAAGACACGGTCTTTCAGACTAATCTTCAGTACGCCAAATATTTGATC
The DNA here is from genome assembly GCF_041475995.1 of Chryseomicrobium imtechense. Classification (NCBI taxonomy): domain Bacteria; kingdom Bacillati; phylum Bacillota; class Bacilli; order Caryophanales; family Caryophanaceae; genus Chryseomicrobium; species Chryseomicrobium imtechense. The sequence goes on from NZ_JBGOBM010000005.1 coordinate 46,123, forward strand.
TTAATATTTGCGATTGCAGCTCTTGTAGCAATGGGAATTTCACAATTTTTGACTCGTCGCATCAAACATCAATTGCTTGATTATGAACCAGAAGAAATTGTGTCCTTGTTAACTCAGAGGAATGCTCTACTTGCATCGATTCGAGAAGCCATCATCGTTACAGACACATCCGGACAAATTGTTTTGAGTAATCCAGCGGCCGATGCTTTCTTTCCTGGAAAGACTTCGATTCAAGGTCTAGAAATCCAAGAAGTCATTCCTAATACAAGACTTCTCGATATTATGAAATCTGGACAAACGGAACTCGATAAAGTCATGGTGATTGGTGGCAATGAGACATTGGTCAACCGAATTCCTATAGTACGAAACGGAGAAGTAACTGGAGCGATTGCTAGCTTCCGCAAAATAGAGGATATTGATACGATTGCAGAAGAACTTGCACAAACCAAGCAGTATTCAGAGTCTTTACGCGCACAGACACATGAACATCAAAACTTCTTGTATATGATTTCAGGATTACTCCAGCTTCAAGAATATGAGGAAGCAGTTGACCTTATCCACCAACAACAGACAGAAAATGCATCATTGATCACATTCATTTCTCGTCACATCCAAGAACCTTACATCAGTGCTATGGTAATTGGATTTTATAACCGTGCGAGAGAACTTAAGGTTGACTTAGAATTAGATGAAGATAGTTCCTGCGGCGTGCTCCCTTCGACAATTGAAAAACATCTCCTGATTCCGGTTATCAGTAATTTAATAACCAATGCGTTTGAAGCGGTTGAAAAACTCCCTCTCAAAGACCGTAAAGTACGAATATATGTGAAAGATACAGAGAAAGAATTGGTTGTAGAGATAGAAGATTCAGGGGAAGGAATCGATGTAGCTAGACTTCCCGAACTATTAAAAGGGAAACAATCTACAAAAGATGCGAAGACACGTGGCTACGGCTTAGCAATCGTGCAAGAAAACGTAGCCTTATTAAATGCCACCCTCTCTTTAGAAAACGGAGATCTTGGTGGTGCACTATTTGTACTTGCCATTCCAAAGGAGGATGTACCTGATGACACGTCCCATTGAAGTGCTGATTGTGGAAGATGATCCACGAATTGCACGGATTCATGAAAAGTTTGTAGCTTCAGTCGATGGCTTTACTGCAGTAGGAATCGCTCACACTGTTGAAGAAGCGAAGATGTGGATGGATGAGTTGCAACCGCAACTCGTTTTAGTCGATGTTTATTTACCTGATGACCTAGGAACTCAGTTTGTAGATTATGTGAAGCAGTTGTACCCCTATACTGATGTAATTTTGATAACAGCTGCAACTGAAGTAGATGTAGTTCGCAAAGCTTACGCTGCTGGCATAGAAGATTATCTACTGAAACCCGTCACCATGCAGTCGTTCACCGATAGTTTAACCAGCTATAAAGAAAAAAAGCAGTTGCTAACCTCGACAACAGAATTTACGGAATCTCAAATCCGACAGTTGTTTAAGAAGACCTCACAACCCGATATGGAAGCCGCTCCTAAAGGTATTGATCGCCTGACTCGTGAAAAAGTGTCTAGCGTCATCTCAAAACATCCTGACGGCATTACGGCAGAACGATTAGGTGCGGAACTAGGCATGAGCCGCTCTACTGCAAGGCGCTATTTAGAGCACCTAGTGACTGAAAACACTCTTCTTGTCGAACAAGTCTATGGCTCTGTCGGCCGACCAGAACGTCGCTACTTTCTAAAATAGTTACTCTCCAAAACTAAAATTTAAAATGACTTATACTAAAATTTCAGGCCTGAAATTTACTATAAAGAGTGTAGGGGTGACTCCAGCGGGATTATAAGCGGAAGCTGAGACCGAGGCTCAGCCCGCGCCCGCGGAACGCTTCCCCTACACGTAAGATTACAAAGACAAGCAGTTTCTCAAAAATTGAGAAACTGTTTTTTCATGAACACAATTGAACAAAATGAAAAAAACGAAAAAAATAGAGAGTATGTTCCAAATATATTCAATTTTCTAAAAATCATTTACTCTTACCTAAAGCAAATGAAAGCGCTTTACAAAAAGGGGGAAATGACAATGAAACTTGGAAAAAAACTTGCAACACTAGCGGCGAGTGCCGCACTACTTGTCAGCTTAGCAGCCTGTTCAAATGGGGAGAACGCAGCTTCTGTCAAAGAACCAGCTGATTATCCCAAGAATAACTTAACCATCGTTGCGCCCTCTGGTGCAGGAGGTGGATGGGATCTAACAGCTCGTGCCATCAGTAAAGTCATGAACGAAACGAAACTGATCGATAAAGCCATCACAGTTGAAAACCAACCGGGTGGCGGAGGTGCCGTCTTCATGGCAACGTACGCTACAAAAGAAGCGGAAAACGACCACATGTTAATGGTGAAATCACCACCTATTTTAATCAACAACTTAAAAGCTGAAGGAAACAGCCCTTATGGCTATAAAGATACAACACCACTAGCTCAGTTAACTAAAGATTTCGGAGCCATCGTTGTAAAGAAAGATTCACCTTACGAGACATTGACTGACCTACTCGATGCTATTAAAGAAGATCCAACATCCATCACTTTAGCAGGTGGTTCTGCTCCAGGTTCTATGGACCATTTACTAACCATCTTACCTGCCTATGAATATGGCATTGATCCAAAATCTGCAAAGTATGTTTCTTATGATGGTGGCGGCGAAGCGATGGCAGCCCTACTTGGATCGAATGCAGATGCTATTGGGACAGATGTATCAACTGTCACTTCGTATGTGAAGAGCGGTGACGTTCGTGTCCTAGCTGTCACATCTCCTGAAAAATTGGATCTTGAAGGACTTGAAGATGTTCCAACACTTTATGACTTAGGAATTGATGCAGAATTCACAATCTGGCGTGGGTTGTTCGGACCGAAGAACATGTCGGAAACCGCTAAAGCCTATTGGGAAGAAAAACTGGATGAAATGGTGAAAAGCGAAGAATGGAAAGCCGAGCTTGAGCGCAACGGCTGGGCTGATGAATACCGTGCTGGAGAAGACTTCACTGCTTTCTTAGAAGAGCAAGAACAAGTCATCACTGAAATTTTAACAGCATTAGATATGCAGAAATAAGACACGGTGCGGGCATGAAAATGCTCGCACCCGTCATTTATGGAGGTATTACGCTATGACGCTACGTTTTGACCGAATAGCAAGCATCGTATTTTTTATCATCGGTGTTCTGTTCTTTACAGAAGCCCTTAAAATCTCGGACAGTGCTTACGGGTCTTCAGTTGGACCAAAAATCTTCCCTATGGGATTGGGTGCTTCACTCATAGTTTTAAGTGCACTACTTATAGTTCAAAGTTTTAAAGCAAAATCTGTCAAAACAGCTGGAGACGAATCTGACTCTCCTCAATACAAACGTTTCTTGATCATTTTAGGGGCAGCCATTGGCTACGTCCTTTTATTAGAACCGCTTGGCTATGTAATCACAACATTTGTCTTTTTAGTTATTGCATTTCAAACGCTGGAGCGTGGTAAATGGCTCCCCTCTTTACTAATAGCAGCGGCTTTTTCAGGAATCATTTATTACGGCTATGTAAACATTTTAGGTGGATCTTTACCAGGATTCCCGATTTAGGACGGTGATACAAGATGGGAACAATTGATTATTTACTCAACGGATTTTTAGTTGCTTTTCAGTGGCACAATATTCTTTTTGCACTTCTCGGTGTAATAATCGGAACAGCTGTTGGCGTCCTCCCTGGTATTGGACCGATGAGTGGTGTGGCACTACTCATCCCTATCACAGCTACTCTAACATCTGGTCTACCAGTCGAAATGGCAGCTACAAGCTCGATCATTCTGCTTGCAGGTGTGTACTACGGAGCCATGTATGGAGGATCTACTACATCTATCTTACTAAATACACCCGGTGAATCGTCTTCTGTTGTGACAACATTAGATGGGTATCAGATGGCTCGCCAGGGGCGTGCTGGTGCAGCACTTGCGATTTCAGCTATTGGTTCATTCGTTGCTGGTATTGTGTCATTGATTGGACTGGTGCTTCTTGCACAGCCCCTTTCAAAAATCGCAATTGACTTTGGTCCAGCTGATTACTTTTCCCTGATGCTATTAGGTTTGGCTGCTGTAAGTGGACTCGCAGGGAAATCTGTGACGAAAGCTTTGATTATGACGGTGGTCGGTCTAATGCTTGGAACGATTGGAATCGATGCAGTCTCTGGTATCGCTCGTTTTACATACGACTCCCCTATCCTTTTTAGTGGAATTGAGTTCTTAACGATAGCTGTAGGGCTCTTTGCACTTGGTGAAGTATTTAAGACGATCTTTGAAAAAGAGACTCACGATGAACCTGTAGCTAAGATCACGCGAATTCTCCCAACAAAATTAGACTTGAAACAAAGTGCGGGACCAATCGGACGTTCTTCAATTTTAGGATTTTTCCTTGGTGTTCTCCCTGGCGCAGGAGCGACGCTCGCTTCCTTCTTCTCTTATATTTCCGAGAAGAAATTAAGTAAGGATCCAGACTCATTTGGTAAAGGAAATATCGCTGGAGTTGCCGGTCCAGAATCAGCCAACAATGCCGCTTCTGGCGGGGCCATGATTCCTCTCTTGACACTAGGGATTCCGGGTTCAGGTACAACAGCCATCTTGATGGGTGCATTCATTATGTACAACATTCAGCCAGGCCCATTGTTATTTGAAGAACACCCTCAAGTCGCTTGGGGCTTGATTGCAAGTATGTTCCTAGGGAACTTGATGCTATTGATCTTGAACATGCCGATGGTGCGAATTTTCGCGAAAATCATTGAAACACCGAAAAAGTATCTGTTACCTTTAATCATTGCGATTTCTGTATTCGGTGTCTATGCCGTACAGTACACTACGTTTGACCTGCTGCTACTTATTGGCTGTGGTGTCTTTGGTTACTTACTGGCGAAACATGATTATCCGCTAGCTCCATTAGTGCTTGCATTAGTACTAGGACCAATGATTGAAAACAATATGCGTCGTGCTTTGACAATTTCAAATGGAGATTTTAGTATCTTCATTACAAATCCGTTATCTTTAACTTTCTTGATTGTTACATTGCTATGGCTAGTAGTTCCATTGATCCTACGTATGCGAGGAAAAAACGTAATTATTAGCGAAGAAGCTTAATTTTTATCCAGTCACATTTTGTGATTGGATTTTTTTACATTTGTTTGAAAAAAACTCATGCTTGTAATTCGTGAATATGGTATCTTTATGATACGAATAATAATCGAAGGAGGGGCAAAAATGGGGCAAACGATTGCCGTATTGCATATTGATCGGTCCAAAAAGCTACTCAGTCCTCTCCTAGATCGGTCTTCACTATTTTCACACCTAACAGAAGATGAAGAATCTATCATTTGGGATAAAAGTAACACATCAGATTTCAGTCCGTTTCAACTTGTTCTTCACCATGGGTTATACGAAATTGTGATGGGTACTACACCGAGCGGAAACCATTTTGCTGTGTTTACGGCACACGAAGAAAAAGCTCTTCGTTCTTTATTTGAGATTGAATCTACAATGCGAAACCAACAGATGAAATTATTTGAGCTCGCGAAATCAAGAACAATCACTAAAGAATCGTTAAAAGAAACAATAGAGAGTGCTTGTGAGACCATCGCTCAATTAATTCAAGTGGAGCGAGTTGGTATTTGGTTATTCAATACCTCTCAATCGATTCTTGAAGCACAAAATATTTACGACGCGCGTTATGCGGAACATCTAGTCGGAGACAAAGTCGATGACATCCACTACCCTACTTATTTTGAAGCGGTTCAAAGTGCGCGGTCATTAGCTATTCATGATGTAGCGACGGACCCTAGAGTTGCCGAGATGTACCCATCTTACTTTGAAGGGATGGGGGGCATTCTCGGTGCCTGTCACCATTTACCAGCAGTTCCCATATGGTGCCTGTCACCCATCCTGAGCGGTCGTTCATCGGATAAATGCTTGATTTATTCTACACTAACCACAATTTATTCTACCGAAAGTGACTTTTCTTCTACCGAAGTCATATTATGGAAACTATTTATTCTCGGTGCCTGTCACCATTTACCAGCAGTTCCCATATGGTGCCTGTCACCCGAGATAAACCGAAACAAGCCCCTCACTACCCGCAAAAAAAAGACTGCAACGACTCAAAAAGAATCGTAGCAGTCCATTTTTATAATTTACTTCTCCATAAATAACATAGAAAGCCCACCAGGCCCCACATGCGTTGCGACCGCAACACCCATTTGCATAATATAAATATCGCCAGAGAACGTCGTTTCGGCTTGAATTTTTGTCTGTAAGTCAAGCGCTACTTGGCGATCCGTCGTATAGCCAATTAACAAAAATGTTGTGTTCGTAGAATCATTTCGTTTCGAAAACTCATCCACATAATGCTTCAGTACCCGATTTCGGCCACGCTCTTTTGCAACCACTGCACCTTTGCCTTGCTTCATTGACATGATTGGCTTAATGTTTAACAACTTTCCAATAAGTGCACTCGCGCCTGAAATGCGCCCACTTCGAATCAAATGACTCAAGTCGTCCACTGATAAGAAATGCTTTACTTTAGTTTTATGTGATTCTACAAATGTCACGATGTCTTCAAAAGAATGACCTTCTTTTTCTAGCTCTGAACTTTTCATGACAAGCCAACCACTTCCATGACTCATCGATTTTGAATCGACCACGTGGATCTTTACTTCCGATTCAGGATTCTCTTCAAAAAACTGAGTACGGCCGAGTTCACCAGATTGATACGAAGCACTCGTACCACTCGACATACAGATACATAGAATTTCTGAATATCCGTCTCGTATCGCTTTCTCAAAGAATTCGACATATAGCGATGGGCTCGGAGCACCTGTAGATGCTGCTTCGCTACCCGCTTGAAGCTTTTCAAAATATTGATCTGTTGTAATGTCTAATCGATCTTTATAATCCGTACCCTCTATCGTTACAGTTAAAGGAATAATATCAATCTCATAAGCTGTGATGACGTCTTGTGATAAATCACACGTCGAATCTGCCATTAATTTCATAAAAATAAGTTGCCACCTTTACGTATTTCCTATTAGTGTAAGCGATTTCGTGTTTCATTATTAGTGACAACTGTCATATAAACTTGATGTAGTTGTGAATTATTTGTGATTTTTAGCATTTAGTAAAGTTTCTAAACTATTCATACTGTTAAAAAACGTCGAACATGGTATCTTTATGATAATCACTTGAAACGGAGGAGGGGTATTCATGGGGCAAACCATTGCAGTTATTCTTATCGACCCTAGCACCCTCGATTTTCATCCACTAATCGATACTACGAATATCATTTCATTACTTACCAATGAGCAAAAAGAACAGTTCATGGAAAAGCATAAAACAAATGAAAATTCATCGTTCACCTTTTCAATTCAAGAAATAGCCTATGAAGTAGAAATTACTAAAACACCCTCTGGGGATTTATTTGCGGTTCTTAAGTCTCTACAAGAGTCTACAAGAGAAATCCTTAAAGTCTCTTCTTGAACTTGAATCGACAATGCGTGAACAACAAATGAAGTTGTTCGAACTCGCACAATCACGGACCATCACTAAAGAATCATTACGTGAGACTTTTGAGCATGCCTGTCAGACGATAGCAGAACTTATCCAAGTTGAGCGTGAGAGATGTACCCCCAATACTTCAAGGCCATGGGGGTATACAGTCCATGTTAGACGCCCCCATTATGATGAGTACGGGTATAGGCGGGGTGTTATGCTGCGAGACATTGTCGAAAAGGCATTGGTCAGAGTTAGATCAAACTTTAGTGGGCACACTTGCTGATATGGTTGCTTTTTTATATGAACGTATTTACCGCATCGAGACCGAAGAACGAATGAAACATCTAGCTTACGTAGACCAAACTACGGGACTCATGAATCAAAATGGCTTTGAACAGACGGTTGCTTCTATCCTTACAAATTCTGAAGATGGAAAGTTAATTTATTTAGTGATCGATCAGTTTGTGACTATTCAAGAAGTATTGGGATTTGATGGTGGCGATCAGGTGCTTCAACAGATTGCCGATCGATTGACTGCACTCTTCCCAAACCCGTCCCATGTAGCTAGATTGGCGATGGACCACTTCGTACTATTTGTTCCAAGTTTCCTTGCTACGCCTTTAGACGACCTGTTAATCCAATTGAAAAAACCTTATATCATCAAAGGTCAAGAAGTGTATGTTTCGTACAGTTATGGAAGTGCGACCTATCCAATTCATGGGACTAGCGTAAAAGAGTGTTTGCAAAATGCGCAAATTGCACTTAGCTATGGAAAAAAGTTAAGCACTCAAAGTATTTCCTCTTTATATAATCCATTTATGAAAGAGGCCAGCCAAATTCTGTTCGATACTGAATTTAACCTTAGAAAAGGGTTGGATATGCAACAGTTCAGTTTGTATTACCAACCGCAAGTGAATGCACGCACTGGAGAAGTTGAAGGCTTTGAAGCGTTAATACGTTGGCAGCATCCCGAAAAAGGAATTATTCCTCCTATCGACTTTATCCAGCATGCAGAATCGACCGGCCTTATCTTACCGATTGGTGAATGGGTCATTGACCGCGTATTTTACCAACTAGAACAGTGGAGAGACCAAGGAATTGACCAATGTAGCATTTCAATTAATGTTTCACCACGACATTTTTTACACGAAAAACTGATTCCTCATTTAGAACTTTGTTTACTCAAATATAACGTGAAATCTTCTGACGTCATTATTGAGATAACAGAAAATGTTGCGATGGGCGATTATTTAGCTGCGCAAAGTCGGATAGCCGAACTCCATGCTCTAGGATTTAAAATTAGTATCGATGACTTTGGTACAGGATTTTCTGCGTTTATCTACTTGCAGCATTTTACTATCGATGAGATCAAAATTGATCGGCAATTTATTTTAGATATCGAGAGCAATAAAAAAAGCTTAGGTATTGTGAAATCCATCCTAGACTTGGCGAACCTTTTAGACTTACGTGTTGTAGTCGAAGGAGTCGAAACAGAAAATCAACTGCATCTTCTTTCTCAGCTCGGATGTGAAACGATTCAAGGCTATCTATATAGTCGCCCATTAGATACCAACCAATTGAAAACTTGGTTACATGAAAGAAGCGCCCACTAGTTGTGAGCGCTTCTTTTACAAACCATTTATCAATACAAGTTATTTTCTATAATAAAGTATAAGTATAGGTAGTAGCAGTAAAGCCATACTCATACCTACAATACCAAGATGTGCATAACTTGTGAGTCCCACTATAATTCCAGAAACTAGGCTCCCTAGCGTTCCAGCAATTGCCACAAGCACATCAATCGTCCCCTGATACTTTGCCCGCACCTCTATACTCGTCGAGTCGATGAGAAGGGATGTCCCAGCAATCAAGCCAAAGTTCCAACCAAGACCTAACAAAACAAGAGGAATCACCATCTCAACTAAACTGTCTCCAGCAGCTTGAAGTGTAAGAATTCCTGTTATTCCTAAAGTCACACTAGCTGCAATGATCATTGGAGAGCGGCCGATTTTATCTACAAGCACTCCGGTAATGAGTGAAGGTAGATACATGGCGGCGACATGAAGACTGATGACAAGTCCGACCGCACCAATTGCGGCACCGTGTCCTTCCATATGAATAGGTGTCATCGTCATAATAGCTACCATTACAAACTGTGTAATGACGAGAACTAGAGCTGCTAGAATAACTCCTTTTTTTGAAGTGACCTCTAGAAGGCTCGTAGCCGTTGGTTGTTGTGTTTTAGCAAGTTCTTTTGCAAGGAGAAATGGGTCTGGTTTTAAACCAATAAATAGTATCAAACCTGCAATGAAGTATGCACTGGCCGCCAAAATAAACGGACCTGTTAATGTAGGAAGCGAGAGGGATTCTGCTACTCGTCCCATCGGTCCCACTAAATTTGGTCCTGCGACTGCACCTAGTGTAGTCGAAACAAGTGCAATACTTACAGCTTTTCCTCGTTGTGTCGGAAGTGCAAGGTCTGTTCCCGCATAACGTGCTTGAAGGTTTGTTGCTGTCCCAGCACCATATATAAATAATGCTACAAAAAATAAAGGAATCCATTCCAACGTCGTCCCAATGATAACGCCTATCGCCCCTAACGCTCCTAAGAAGAAACCGATACTAAGTCCAATGCGGCGTCCAATCTTTTGTGTCAGTCGTCCTATAGTAAAAGCGGTAGCGGCCGAACCCAGTGTAAAGAGCGCTGCTGGAACACCCGTCAGTGTCGTGAGCCCAAATAAATCCCTCGCAATCAAAGCTCCAACAGTTATTCCTGCCGCAAGTCCAGCTCCCCCAAATATTTGGGATAAGACTACTATCCATAAAGTCCTCTTGTAAATATTTTCTCTCATGTTTTTCTTTCCTATTCTGTACGAAGTAGTTTCTTATTTACCTTACACTAGTGATGCATTTGTTACGATAGTTTTTTCAAAAGAATGTGATAGAAGTAGGAAAAGAAAGTAGTATTGTTTTGTAGCGCGACTTCTTCTTCTAGCCAGTGATACGATTCATCTAAATAGTCCATTATATAGCTAAGCCCTTTTACTTCTACGTCATATCTCTTTCCTAGTTGATTGCTCCAATGCAATAAATCTTCCAGAGGATAGAGTATGCGCAAATCTGAGCTTTTTTGAACTCTCTCTTTCACTTGTTCTACATGTAGATCATAGATCTTTCCTATAGTTTCTAACTGTATATCAGCAGTTGGCGACAATGCCCGAAAATTTTCTTCGAGCGCTTTTGCAGCTGGATTTTCTGAAATGATGGAGAGTGTTCCTCCCTGATTTAGTTGATTGGCAAGCTTTTGTATGAGCTGTTGTGGATTTTGTGAATGTGCCAGCACATTATGACAACAAATCAAATCATAGGATTCTTCTAAAGCCAACTTTGACTGATCATGGTTGAGAATCTGATAGTGGATAGACAGATTTTGATTAGATGCCTCATAGCGACATTTTTGAATTTTTTTATAGTCTTTGTCAGTGCCCGTTATAGTTGCACCCGGATAGGTTTTACTAAGTTGTCTTGTCAACCATCCTTCTCCACATCCGACATCTAAAATTTGAGGCTGCGTCTTTAGAGCAGGTAATTGATGGAGTAGTAAGTTTGCGTAATGATGGGGTATGTAGGTCATTTCTTCACCTCAGTGCATTTGTTTTGACTCCATCATAGCATGAAAAAAACTCCCCATTTTTTGGGGAGCTAAATACTTACGACACAGCAATGACTTTTTGTTGCTTTATACCTTTTCGTATCCCATACACCACTCCATAAACTAATGGCGTAGTAGCAATTGATGCAAAAAACTTTACAACATATTGTGTTGCAATCATTCCGATAAGAACTCCTACCGGAACCGTTCCTGCAAATGCAATCGTAATAAAAATAGTTGTGTCGAGTAATTGACTAGCCATTGTAGACGCATTATTTCGAAGCCACAATTTCTTTGCACCATGACGCTTTTTCAGCTTATCAAACACATAGACATCCAAATTTGTACTGATGAAATATGAAATCAAACTAGCTACAATAATACGGATACTGCCACTTAAAATCTCCTCAAACGCTAACTGGCCTTCCCAAAACGATGCGGAGGGTAAGGCAATTGTGATGCCGATAAAAAGAATTGCAGCAAGTTGCGTGACGAGACCAGCGCGAACCGTCTGCTTAGCTTGTTCTTTCCCGTACACCTCGACAATGACATCAATAATTGGGTAGGTAAAGATATAGATCACGACGGCTGCAGGCAAAATCGCAAATTCTCCGATTGAAAACAATTTAACTGCCACAATGTTTGCAAGAATCAGCAGGCCTACAAATAATCCATTTAGATAAAGTAACATGCCGCGACCTCCTACCGGTTATCCACTTTTTCAGGATAGAGATCGTGATTCATTAAACGGTGGAATGCCATCTCTTCATATTTTGTACCTGAGCGTCCGTAGTTGCACCATGGGTCAATCGAAATTCCACCACGTGGTGTAAATTTGCCCCACACTTCAATGTATCGAGGGTTAAGTAGAGTGATTAAATCATTCATGATGATATTTACACAATCTTCATGGAAATCCCCATGATTACGGAAGCTGAATAGATACAATTTTAATGACTTACTCTCGACGATCTTTTGATCTGGAATATAAGAAATATACATCGTGGCAAAGTCTGGTTGACCTGTAATTGGGCAGAGACTAGTAAACTCCGGTGCATTGAATTTCACAAAGTAGTCCCGATTTGCGTGCAGACTGTCGACCGCCTCTAATACTTCTGGTGCGTAATCTTGTGGATACTTAGTACCTTGATTTCCGAGCAATGTAAGCTCCTCTAATCCTTGTTCGTGTGTTCGTCCTGACATAAAAAAATCCTCCTTGAAATGTACTTGTTCAAGAGAGGAAAAAAATACGAATGCATACAAAAAGCCATGCCCGGAATGGACATGGCGAAGTGACATGTATCCATAGTTTTTTATAGAGGGTGTCCGCTATGAACCTCTCCTGCACAAGCAGGTTTATTTACTTTCTCAGTATATCAAAATTCCGATTAGTTTAGAATGTATTTTTTCAACTCTCTCATTCTCATATTAAAAATTATTAGATATTTTTTCCTATACAGTGTACCTAGTATTTATTATGATTAAAGCAATGAAATGGAAGAGAGTTGATTACTATGAAGTGGTTCTCATGGACTGCTTGGGCAAGTTTGCTCATTGTTATCAGTGTTATTGCATATTCAATTGGTTATCAAAAAGTTCAAGAGCTTTTGCTTCCTACCTTTTCCTATGAGCTCACTTTTCATCCTATCGACCGTTCTTCTCAAAATTTCGAACTTCCTACTCGCACAGTAACCATTGGAATGGCTGGGGATGTCTTGTTGCATAAAGATCTAAACAATTATGAAGATTACCGTCCATCCTTCAGTGGTGTCCGAGAAATGACCCAATCATTGGACTTCTTCTTGATCAATTTAGAGTCTCTAGCAGCTGGGGAAGCATTTGAGCTTTCTGGCTATCCAAATTTTAATAGTACTGACACAATTGTCGATGGGTTAGTTGATCTCGGGTCCGACTTAGTCATGGTCTCGAACAATCACACTCTTGATAAACGAGCAGCCGGATTGCGCCAATCGCTTGCAAATTTACAAGCGCGGGATTTACCCTATGTTGGCGCTTATGCATCTGAAAAAGACGCTGCCACGAAACGCATCTTTGAAGTAGATGCGCTTACAATCGGGGTTGTTTCCTATACATATGGGCTAAATGGACACATCGTGCCAGCCGACCAACCCTATCTTGTAGATCTTATCGATGTAGCAAAAATTCAAAGTGATATTCGTGACTTGGATGCGGAAGTAGATCTTGTAATTGCACTTATGCACTGGGGAACTGAATACGAATTAGAGGAAAATGAGGAACAAAATTACTTAGCAACGATTGCACACCAGGCAGGAGCAGATATCATTTTTGGTGGACATCCGCATGTTCTACAACCTTATGAAGTAATGGAATCTGGCGATAAAAAAACACATATCTTCTATTCCCTTGGAAACTTCTTTAGTGGGCAGACAATTGAAAACACCAATTATGGCGGCGTTGCCGTTCTGTCTGTTGAAACAGATGGCGACGACATTCTAGCTATTGAGCCTTCTTTTTATCCAACAGAGGTGACATTTACTCCCGACCGTGTTGTTGTAAACCCTATGCCAGAGTCTCAAGCAAGCTTTTGGACAAATCATATCGGCGTACCTCTTTATGAGTAATTGAAAAGTTCCCAGGGAAGGTTTCAAAACGCGAATTTCCTTGCGTAGTGAAATCATCCCTAGGAACTTGATAAATTATTTCTTTCGTTCTCGAACCCATGCGACGATAATGGTAGCCATGAGGGCAAAGCCTAGGTAACCAACTGTTGAATATACTTTACTCACAAGAGTCGTAAATCCAACTAAACTTGCTACGTAGCCTGCTATACCCACGAATACAATCACATACTTGAATGATTTATGGTCCGGCTGAATAAATCGAACTGTGAACGAATAAAACATCCCGACTGCAGTATTATAAATCATGGCAAGTAAAGCGATTGCCATCAAAATCCCCACTACTGGATGAATCTGCGTTGCAAGTTCAAGTGTCGGCAAATCAACACCAGCGATTGTGTCCACTTTCACAAACAAAGTTACATTCACTAAGATGATCATCAGTCCAAGTAATGCCCCACCTAATGCACCACCAATTCCTGCTACACGACGATCTTTTTCCGCCCCACCCATCACAATCAAGAGTGCAGCCCCGCAAGCGATATTATACGAAACGTAAAGCAATGCCCCAAGGAACCAGTTCCCTGCTGCTGAAGATTGTTCTATTGCAATTGCATTTGCTTCAGCAATCGATAAATCCATCGTTACTAGTGAATACCCAAGAATGACTAAAATCACTAGCAATAAATACGGCGTGATAGAGGCAATGACATTTAAAATGCTTTTCAGGTTCAGTAATAGAGTTAGAATTGTTAGAACGACCATGATGATGCTTCCAATGCGAGCATCTAACCCGAAGACTTGTTCAAATGTAGAACCTGCCCCTGCAAACATAACCACGGCTACACCGAACAAGAAGAATGTAATGAGTACATCCAGTGCAAGTCCTAAATAACGGCCACCTATATGATAAATAACTCCTTTATGTGAGGTAGTTTGTAATTGAGATCCAAGCTGCGCAAGTGTCATCCCGAGAAATGCAAACAGTGCTGTCGCTACAACTCCTCCTGCTATCCCCCATATACCAAAACTCGTAAAATATTGTAGGATTTCTTGACCAGAAGCAAATCCCGCTCCCACAATTAATCCGACGAACGCGCCAGCCATCTGTAAACTTCGTTTCATAAAACTACCTCCGTCAGTCTAAGTTGTAAGTTTTTTTCATCACAGTGTAGTCTTCTACTGCTTTATAGTCTAGTTTATAGCCAATACCTGCCGATGTTGGTACGTGAATAACGCCTTTATCTACTACCACCTCAGGCTCGATGATATCTTTCACCCAGTAGCGAGAAGATCCTGCTGTATCACCAGGCAATATGAAATTTGGAAGAGTCGTGAGCGCGACATTATGGGCACGGCCAATTCCTGCTTCTAGCATACCCCCACACCACACCGGAACGCCTTGATCCATACAGTAATCATGAATTTGTTTTGCGACTGTCAATCCGCCTACACGACCAATTTTTATATTAATAATTTTTGTTGCACCTAATTCCACTGCTTTACGAGCGTCTTCAAGAGAATGAATACTTTCGTCAAGGCAGATGGGTGTCGACAGTTCTTTTTGTAACGTTGCATGGTCGATAATATCATCTGATGCAAGTGGTTGTTCAATCATCGTCAAATTGAATTCATCTAATTGCTTAAGAAGTGCAGTATCTTCTAAACGGTAGGCTGAATTTGCGTCTGCCATAATCGCGACATCTGGAAACTCGTTGCGGAGCGTACGCATCACGTCAACGTCCCAGCCCGGCTTGATTTTCACTTTGATGCGTTTATAGCCTTCTTCCACGTAGCCACGAACCACTTCTACGAGCTCTTCCACTGAATTTTGGATGCCAATGCTAATCCCAACATCGATTTGAGTTTTTGTACCACCAAGTGCAGCTGCAAGTGATTGATTCGATTGCTGCGCATAGATGTCCCAAATAGCGCCCTCAATTGTCGACTTCGCCATATTGTTTTTGCGAATGGTTGAAAATACTTCCGTCACTTCATCCGGATGAGCCAACTCTTTGCCTAAGATAAGCGGAATGAGGAAGTCTTCAAGCATATGCCAATTCGTTTTAAACGTTTCTTCGTTGTACCAAGGGGACGAAAACGCAACGGATTCTCCGTAACCAACTGTTCCTTTTTCATCTATTGCTTCTAATAGAATGAAATCCTTCGTTTGAAAGGTGCCAAAACTAGTCGAAAATGGACTTTTCATTTCCATTTGTAAGTGGCGTAATGTGACTTCAACAATTTTCATAATGCGGTTCCTCCATAATAAACTTCTGATTTTTTTACAAATATGTAGGAATGCCAGTCCCTATCCTGCTTTAGTTCTATTGCACAGTAATCGTTTGCTACTAACTCTTGAAACAGCTTTCGAGAATCTAGCCTCCACTGGATGGCCAGTTTCGGATCCTGTTTTTTTAGCGCTTGAAAATCTTTAGGAATCGGCATTGTATAACTTTGTGCAGAACCGACTTTTCGTATATTCGTCAAGAGAGGCATCTCATTCACCCATACGATATCCGCTAAACTTTCAGGTTCAGGAAAGTCGATTTCACTTCGAGAAGCTGTAGTTGGCCAGTGTACTTCAAAACGATCAGAGGGTAGACCTGCATTTAGACCGTCTGTCATCTCCCCATAACAATTCTCTAAATACTTAAAAGATACCGCTCCAAGCTTAGTCAAATTCAAATACCCATTCCGGGCCTCAAGCGGATCATAGGTCCATACCATGTGAGTAAAGCCTCGCTTAGCAGCAAATGTTTGTTGATGATATTTCAGCGCTTCTCCAACTTTTTTGGATTGGTAGTCAGGGTGAACACCAAGCATATGCGAGCATAAATAGGCTTTTCCGTCCGAGAACCCTGCAAATCCGTAACTAAATCCAATTAAGTCTTCTCTATCAAAAGCACCGACGATGACTCCTCCGTGTTTGATAGCTGTCATCGTCTGATGGAGGGGAATAGGTTCCATGTCCCATATGATTCGTTCGAGGGCTTGCATGCCTGCCAAATCTTCACGAGATTGTAACTCGCGGTACTGTATCATGGAGACCCCTCCTCACATCTCTCTACTGCTAGTTTCGCTGCCGAGGCTAAGATACGTGCACCTTGCTCTAAATAAGTTGTATTGAATGTCATTTCCGGATGATGAAGTCCAGGTGTCACGCCACAACCCAGCCCGAGCATCGTTGTTTTAAGTTCAGGTTTGTGGAAGGAAAAGTAATGAAAATCTTCTCCACCAGGTGAAATAATCTCTGGCCCACAATGAGACTCTCCTACGGTTTCAATGATTGCGTCTTTTAGTAAGCTTGCTGCTTCTTTATTCACTTGCGCAGCTACTATCTTGGCGCCTTCATGATAGTCAATGGAGACTTTATAAAACGTCTCGACAGACGCAATCGCACGCTCCAACCCTTCGATTAGCAAGTCCATCGTATCGTTTTCTTGCGCTCGGCAATCTAAAGAGAATGTGGCTTTACCAGGAATGATATTCGCCGCAGTCCCACCTGCCTGGAGATGTGTCATTTTAATCGAACCTGAACGCCCAGGTTGAATCCAAATCCGTTTCAGTGCATCAATAAGAGCAGCCGCCGCTTCAATTGCATTGATTCCTTGCTCGGGTCTTGCCCCGTGTGCTTCGATACCAGTAATCGTTCCTCGAATCATACGAGCCGCTCCGTGATGAAGTGCGGGACTATGCACCCCTTCTGGAAGTTCAATGAGGGGGCGGACGTGAACTCCAAATAAGTACTGCAGGGGATCAATAACACCCTGGTCTAAAAGTGCGAGCGCTCCATTCCCTTTTTCTTCTGCCGGCTGAAACAAGATTCGAACCGCTCCAGTCAAATTTGCTTCGCTTAAGAGAGCTGCAGCCCCAAGCCCCATTGTCATATGTCCATCGTGGCCACATGAATGGTTCGCTTTAAACTCACCCTCTACTTCTTGCCACAAAGCATCGATATCTGTCCGAATACCAACACGTGGCGTCCCTTTTCCGATATCTACATATAAGCCTGTCATGTCTTTAAAGCGCTTTGGAGATAGTCCCAATGCTTCAAGTTCTTGTACCAAATAGTTCGTAGTTTCATGTTCTTCCCAACTGACTTCAGGATGCGCATGTAGGTGGTCAAAGTGATGCGCAAGCGTAGTTTTCAATGTAGACATTTCATCAGCTCCATCTATTTTGTAAATAGTTCACGTGCAATTTTTCATAAATCTTCTGTTGTTCTTCATAATACGGCAAATCTTGTTTCGTCATACCTGCCACCAGCGTATTGAGGAATGCCATTAGAGCTGGAAGCAAGTCGATTGTGGAATGATTCGGTGATTGCAACACAAACGGATAATCCGCTAGAAGAATGGCCGGGGCAACGGAGGAATCGGTAATGGCAAGAACTTCTGCACCAAGGGATTTGAATTGCTCCGTCACTTGCAGAGCTTCTTTGTAGTACCTGTGAAGTGAAATCAGCACGATCAGACAGTCTTCATTTATTTCACGATACAGCTTGAATAATGAAGTTGTATCTTTCGTTGCGACTTGAACATTCGGTCGCAGGATGGAGAGCGTAAACCCGAGCCACTGTGCCGCAATATAGGATGCCCCTTCCCCAATAATCACAACGCGTTTTGTTGTATGCAGTTTTTTGGTTGCTTCATCAAAAAGTTGAGCATCGATTCGAGAAGCGATGTCGGTAATTTGTTGGCTGATTGCGCCCATGATCACCGATGCGTACTGTTCTTCGTCTGTATAGGATTCTTTAGATGCTATGTAGGTCCCAAGAGAACTCGTCTGAACAACCGTTGATGTAATAGTTGATTGAAGCTCTGTATAACCAGAGAGACCGAGTGCGTAGCAGAAACGAATCACAGTTGTCTCCGATGTCTCCGCATGTTTTCCCAGTTCCGCAGCTGAATGTATAAGAACAAGCGTAGGAGAATCTAAAATCAGTTTGGCGACGCGCTGTTGAGATTTTGAAAGGGAAGGAAAGACGTGTTCAATTTTTGTTTTTAAAGTGTCTTCTCCCATACGAAGCTCTCCCTTCTTTTTTGTAGTTTTGAAGTTTACACTTCATTTTGTTGTTAGTACTGTAGCATAGATTGACTAACATTTGCAATGAGTTATCTGAATATTGAGTAGATATAGTTAGATGTGGAGCCGACTGTTCAGAAATTGTGCGAGATGACAGCGTGGACCGTGGATAGGTGACAGCCACCAAATGGAAGTCACTTCCAAATGGTGCCTGTCACCACAAAAACTTCCCCAAATAGGCACCATCAAAAAAAGACCAGCGGCTGCTGGTCTTTTGAGTTACTTCTTGTCTTTTCCTTTTGCCTTGCCTTTCCCTTTCTTCTCTTCTACTTTCACCACAACAGCTGTTAATGGATCAAGCTTCAGTTGAGAAGACGTTAGCGAGAATCCAGAAGGCTTCTTCACTTTTTTGACGCCTGCCTCGTCATTGTCTACAAGGACTTCTCCTTTTGTTAAATTTAAATCGCCTAGTGAAAGTGTGCGACTCTTCGTATCCGCGTTGACAAACACATAATACGTACCGGTACCGTCTGTGGATTTGCTTTCGTACGCGATGACTAAGTCTGTCGCTTGCACTTCAGGAATTTCAAGCAGACGAACATTTTCATTCACCAACTCAAGCTCGCCGAGTCGGAAAGCATCCGTTGAACGACGAAGTTTGATCAGTCCTTCTGTATACGCACGGGTTGTTGTGTTAATCGAAAATTTCTTTTTGTCCGTCGCTTTTTGCCAATCAAACATGTTGATGGCATCCGAAGAATCATAAGAATCATGAATGAAGTAGCCAAATGGTTTACCTGTCTCATCTTCTAATTCATGGTACTTCTGCTCCGGAACACCTTCGCCGAACCACTGCTTCGTACGGCCATACTCTTGACCCGCATGAAGGAATGCTGTTCCTTGAGAAGTTAAAATCAATGTATTTCCTAAACGCATACGCTTATGGATTTCAAGGTTGTTTTCAGGAATTGCTGGGTCTTTCTTGATGGATTGTGCAATCACATCATATAGTGTCAAGTTGTCATGCGCTTCAATATACTGCACCATATCACCTGGGTCATCGTGTGCCGTGTTCGATGGTAGTCCTTTGATGTTGTTGAAGATTGTATCAATAGAACGCGCACCGCCTGTTAAGAAGCGTGGCTCTCCTTCAGAACCAAAGCCAGATTTTAATTCATTGCGAATCTCATCTGAGAATACGCCGACGTCATCTGTCTTATTCATCCAGTCTTGATCGGCACCCATCCCAGCAAGATCTGGCTCCGCGATATGCCCCGCAAACGTTCTCCAGCCCTCCCCAATGAATAAGGCGTCTGGGTTAATTTTTGCAGCTTCGTCATAGGCTTTTTGAATGGCCGGGTACGTCGCGTCACCCATCATATCAAAACGCATGCCGTCAATCTTGTACTCATCGAACCAATACTTCACGGAATCAACCATCAACTTCTCAGCCATTGTGTGATTCGTCGCCAAGTTGTTTCCGAACCCACCAAGGAAGTTACCGTTTGCATCTTGGTAGAAATAATAGTCCGGAACGATGTCATTTAAGTGAGAAGATTTTGCCATGTGCGTGTACACGACATCTAAAACGACACCCATTTCGCGGTCATGAATTGCGTCAATCAGTTGCTTCAACTCTCTAATGCGTAGTTCAGGGTCCATCGGGTCTTCTGAATACGCTCCGTCTGGTGCAAAATAGCCGTGCGGGTCATATCCCCAGTTGTATTCATTGCCACCTGCTGAATACTCCAGTTCACGCTCATCCATCTTCGTTTCATCTCCATAATACCAAGCCATAACTGGAAGCAATTGAACGTGTGTGACGCCAAGTGACTGAATGTAATCGAGTTTATCGATCAGAGCTGTGTATGATCCCCAACGCGTTTTCAGGTCTTTTGAAATTGATGGATCCGATGTGAAGTCACGTACATGCACTTCGTAGATAATCGCATCTTCCCGCTTTTCGTATCCATCAATTTTCGCATGTTTGAAGCCTTTTGGGTCTGTTCCTTTTAGGTCAACAATCGCTGCTTTGCCGACTAAATCTCCGTCTGGTCCTGCCTCACCTTCTGTATTGACCGTAAATGCAGCAAGTGATTTTGCATATGGATCTAGTACTTGTTTTGTGATCCCGTCATGCGTGACATCATATTGATAGTAATAGCCTTTCAAGTCTTTTACACCCACATCTTTTGGTTGAACGTTTGCAGTCCAAACACCGGACTCTCCAAGTGTGAGTGCAACTGATCCGATATGTTTTGCGGAATCTTTTTTATCATAGAAATGTGCAACGACGTCTTGTGCTTTTGGTGCCCACAGTTTCAGTGTAACGGCCCCTTTTGAATACGTTGCTCCGAGATCATCACCATCATAGGCATACAATGTGTCAATCAAACGCCAGCCAGCGTCTGCTTGCACTGTACGACCCGCGAACTCAATAGATAATGGAAGCTCTTCTAAAGAGAAGTTCGCTGTCACATCTACTGTTTTACCATCGACAATCTTCACGTCAGAAATAGCCACTGCATTTCCGGATGCATCCGTAACCGTTAGTCCTTCGCGCAGTGTATCTACTTCTAGACCGTCTGTCATTGAGAACCCTAAACGAATCGTATCTTCTGACACCACTTCACCAGTTAATAAGCCAGTTGCTACATCCCCATAAGGACTGATGTAGACAGTATCATCTCCTTGTTTGATCCACAAACGGTTGTATTTATCCAGTAAGTTAAAGGATTTGTCGCCACCATCTTTTTCCTGCGTCGTTTCATTCACAATCAAGAAACTAAGTTGTTTCGCAGCTTCTGTAAGTGTGAGGTCCACATAGGCACCGTATTGGTCGCGTCCAGAAAAATCAGCTGCATCCGTCGGCCAGTTCGCAGATGGATTTTCAACATCTCCCCAGTTCCATACACCCAAGTTTTCATAGTCTCCTGCGTCACGTGTGTAGTGAATTCGCACGGTGTTTTCAGGAAGGTCGACTGGCTCGTATGTGTAAACTGTGTCATCTCCTTGTTTGATCCAGATTTCATTTTGCTCGGGAGATGAAAGTGTAAATCCTTTATCCCCACCGTCTTTCCCAGCATCCCCTTTTGTGATATCCATCACGAGGAAACCAATGTTTTTTGCACCTTCCCGAAGTTCCACATCGATGTAAGCACCGTAGCTGTCTTTTGATGTGAACAGTGTCGCACCGACTGGCCAGTTGGCAGAAGGACGTGCTACGTCGTTCCATAACCAGGCACCGAAGTTTTCATAGTTGCCGTCTGTTCGGTTGTAATGAATGCGGATATGGTTGTCTGGAATTGGCTCAACGGCTGGCGCCGTACCTTTTGTTGCAGATAGAATCGTGCCTTCTTCAAGTGTTAAAAGTACTGTACCTCCGTCTGTATTCGCAGGTAATGTCAGAACGACTGTGCCTGCTGCATCTGCTTCATACGTTTGACCAGAATAATGGTCCACGAGTTGCGCGTTCGGTGTATCCGTCTTCACTGTAATATCCGTTGCTTCACTTGCTACATTTAGACCGACATAGACTTTATCGTCAGTAAACGTGTGGCTAGTCATTAAGAACTTCTCAGCGTTCGAACCGCCAAGTGTCTCACGTTCACCTTTAGCGAATGTTTTCGAGTGATCTGCGCGGAAATTCAGTAATTTCGTGTAATGATTTAACACATCATTGTTTTCTACTTGATCCCAAGCCAAGTCATAACGGTTGTCATACTGTGGGTAGTTGTTTGCTCCAGTTTGCCCTAGTTCTTCCCCGTAATAGATGACCGGTTGACCTTTTGCTGTTGCCTGTAGGGATGCGGCCACTTTATATTTGCCAATGTCACCACCAAGACTGTAAAGGAATCCATCTTCATCATGACTTCCTAAAAATTGACCAAGTGTTGCCGTGTTGGAAAGCTTCCCATGGCGCGCTTGCAACGTCTCATTGGCAGATTGAATATTTCCGTCAACAAAGCTTCGGGCAATCGACTTAAATTCAAAGTCAAGAAGAGAATCCATCATACCTGTATTCAAGTACCCAAGCGTATTTGTGCTACTCGCTCCCCAAGCTTCTCCAATCAATTTAAAGTCTTGTTTCTTTTCAGTAAGTGCAGCTTTAAATGCCGTCCACGTTGCATCTTCCACGTGTTTCACTGTGTCCACACGGAAGTAATCAATCGTGTTCCCGTTTGGTGTCGTCGCAAGATCGATCCACTGCGTTTGCCAGTCGATGATTTGTTTACGCACTGCGGGGTCTTCTGTCTTGAAGTCTGGCAGTCCTGCTAATTCTCCTACAACTTCATCTGACCCGACTGCTGTGCCTTGTCGCAGTAAATCGCGGAACGGAGCGCGGTCTTCTTCAGATGGGTAGCCCACAGGTGGATTTTGCAAGTTCGCATCTACGTCTTTTAATCCATAACCTGAATGGTTCAATACGACATCCACCATTAATTTCATGTCCCGTGCGTGCAATTCATCAATCAATTCATGAAGTTCGTCCATCGTCCCAAAGTGTGGATTCAGTTTCGAGAAATCATTTGCCCAGTATCCGTGATAGCCGTAATACGGTTCCCCATCTTCGCCTAAACGAACATCGTATTTTACATTGTCAACGATTGGACTAATCCAAACCGTGTTGACACCAAGCGCATCTAAATAGTCCAGTTTTTCTGTGATGCCTTTTAAGTCGCCACCTTGGTATGTCCCACGTTTTGACGTATCATAGTTCATGCCGTGTGGGTCATTGTTGGAACTGTCCCCGTCGAAGAAGCGGTCTGTCAGCATGAAATAAATCACTGACTCGTCCCACTCAACTACCTTTCCTTCGGATTTCACCACTTCTATTTGTGTAGTACTTTCATACACATTTCCGTACGAATCTTTCACAGAAATCGGCAGCTCTTTCGTACCTGCTTCAACACTGTCTTTTACTGACACAGTGATTTTAGAAACGGCAGGATCTACTTCGAGTGCCCCTGACCCGCCAAGTGCAGAATCATCGACTACGATAGATGCGATAGAAAGTCCTTCTGTGAGTCCATCAATAGATAGTGTTAAAACTGCTTGATTTGTTGCAGAAATCGTCTGAGGAGAAATGTCGCCATTCACCACAAGATCTGCTTGGCGGAAATCTATAGAAGACACTCCGTCCACAGTGTTATATGGATCTGACACTTCTTTCGTTTCGCCATTTCGTGTCACGGCATAAGTATACGGTGTAACACCATTTGGAATATCTGTGACATCCACGACGAAGCGCTCATTGTCTGTTTCATATGTCATGTCATATGTTTCTCCTGCGAATTGGAGCTTTACCTTGTCAATCGTATGCATTTCGTCTGTTTTAAAAAGGTCTTTGTCACGGTAATAAAATGTCGCATCTCCTTGATTGATGACGGGTGCCGAGCCGTCTGGCACTATACGAATTTGTTCAACACCACTTGTGACATATGCCTTTGTTAGTGTGTCATTTTTATTGACTGTAATAAAACGATCCCCAAATTCTTTTTGTGCTGTATTCCAGTCGTAAGTGCTACGGAGTACAAAACCAAATTGCTTTGTATCTTTGCCAACAGCAATGTTTGCAACTGCCTGTGTCCCTTCTTTTGTCTCAAACTCGAGCTGGTCATCTTGAACGCCCGTATTCCACGCCCAGATATTCCAGTCTCCAAATTGTCCATCTTCTCGACTATACGTCATCCGTACAGTTCGGTCTTCAGATTCTTCAGTACTTGGTGAAATAGTTTGTGCTGTAGCAGCAGGTACAATTGGTGTTCCAATTCCGATAACTAACGCGAACGAAGTGACCCAAGCCAATAGTTTTTTCCCTTTCAAATGCATTCTTCCCCTCTGTTTGTAATCGCTTTCAACTTTTCGTGCAGTTGAAATTTGCGCAAGCGTTTGCACAAATATCTACATATAATGCTACAGCACAGTAAGTTTTCAGACAATTGTTTTTTGAAAATTCCGTAAGAGGACCTAGAAAAAATAAAAACCAAGAGAGCATTACTAGCTCTCTTGGCCTTCTCTATCTTCAGATGACTTCTACACTTTCCATTACAGTGCGAATCACTTGCTCCACAAACACTGGCGTTTCCACAAAAGCACTTTGAATATGAAGTCGCTCCGTACGTTTATGAGCGTCTTTTCCAAATGGCCCCACATTCAATACTGGTGCCTGCAACTGCTCCATTTCTTTAAATGGAATAGAGTAGGTGACATCCCATACCGGCGTGTTCGCTTCATAGATCTCCCAGCCCGTTGAATCCCCTTCGTAATTGACATAACTCAAGTCAGATATTCCGTTGAAATAATGCACTTGATGAACACTTAAATCAAATTGATTTTTTGCTAAAGTTTGAATCCTGGATATACACGCTTTAACCAACTCATCCTCTGAAGAATTCACTGCTGGGTAGTAAGGTGGTGTGAACAGCAGCACGATCGCTGGAGCAAACTCTGGAAAACGCGTGAGTAATTCTTTCGTGAGTTGGAGTGCAATCTCTCGGTCGTCATGACCATCTAAGGACATACACTTTTTCTTGATTGCATTGAGTACATCTTTTCCCAAACGCTCTACTGCATACTTTTCTAGTGCTTCGTAGCGCAAGACTTGAACTTTACCTAAAGGACTTCCGCCTTGTCTTTCACATACTTTTGTATACCATTCATCAATTTCATTCGCAGCAAGTTTTGCCACTTCTTCAAACTCATTGAACACATCTGCTGCGCTTTGCTTCATCGTAAATACGTTATAAAGCGCGGACGATAAGAACGGAGTCTGGGTGGAATAACTTTCCCGTAAGTCTTTTTGATGAAGCGTTACAGGAAGCGGTGTCACTTCTCCGTAGACGACTTCTTCAAACAGCGGATTCATTTCCATTCTGCGCGTCATCATGGAAGCCAACAAACTTGATGTCATTCCGCTCAGCGGTTCTCCAACGTGCGTTTCTTTTCCGTAAAATAAAGCAGAGGGCATGATTTTCCCTATGGAACCTGAATAAACTTTATACTCCGTGTCGGTCGGATTCATAGAAAATACGGGTTCCCCATTTAAAAACAAAGCGTAGTCGAGCTTCTTCTCTTCTTTCCACTCAGCCAATAGCTTTACGGCTGCTCTCATACCTGCAGAGTTCACTTCTTCGTCAGGAACGGTGAGCAATACTAAATTGATCGGCCACTCCTCTAGTAATGCTTTTTCAACGGTCGCCATATGAATCGCAAGGCCTGCTTTCATGTCCATCGTCCCGCGGCCCCACAAATAGTCGCCTGATTCTAGGTCTTCTCTAGCTACTTCTGACAAAGATTCTTTATGCGCATGAAATGCTTCTGCAAGTTCGCTTGGAGAGTACGCATATGGTGCAAGTTCACCATATTCTTCAATGCCCACTGTATCGAAGTGACTAATTAATACAATCGTTTTTTTCGCTTTCGGATGTGTTGTAAGAGCAGCAACGAATTGACGTCCTTCCCCCGCATCTCCTAAAACAAGATTCTCGGAATTTGTATGGAAGTAGGAAAGTTCCTGTAGTTTTGATGCAAGCTTTTTAGAAAATTCTTGTTCCCCAGCAGTCGTGCTGCGGCTATCCCAACCGACAAGTTCTACGAGGAGATCTTGTAGGTGGTGTGGTGTCTGCCATAATGCCATGAGTTGTTCTTCCTTTCACATTCAAGTTCTTTTTCAAGCTTACCTTCTAGAGGTGGAGAACGCTAGTCTTAAAACTGAGCGGTCGTTCTTCTACCGTAACGTTGATTTATTGTGCACCAGGAGATGGTGACAGGCACCAAATGGGAGTGACTTCCAAATGGTGACAGGCACCCCCCAACAATTTATTTATGTCGCTACAGGCATAGTTTTCTCGGTTATTTGGAAAATAATCCATAAAAAAAGAAGGCCTCTGCCTTCTCAAAATTTGATACACTCTCCTATATTTAAAACACGTGCCTTTTTATAGACACCTTTGGCAACAGCCAAGTCAAAATGAGCGGCACCAACAGATTTGAAGATTGTAATGGCATTTTTATTTCGTTCGTATCCATTCGCAATCAACTCCGCTAAAGTCCCGGTCACTTGATCAAAACTCCATTTCCCGAAAGCTTCTGCTGCCAGTAATTCGCCTGCTTCTGCTCGAACCCCTTCTAAATCATCCACGAAAACCGCGTCTGCTTGTGGAATCAATTCGACTGGAATCTCGCGCATTTCGGGAAGGTAACTCCCTACCCCCATAATGTGCGTGCCTGGTTTGACCATATCTGCAGAAAAGACATCTTCTTTAGAGCGAGTAGCACAACAAACAACATCGGCTTGTTCTACGGCTCTTCTAACATCAGACTCCACAACAATTTTCGCGCTCACACCGAACTGCATCAAGCGCTCTGCAAATCGAATAGCTTTTTCTGTAGTTCGATTCACAAGAATTATATCTTCTATTGGAAGGACTTCTACAATCCCTAAGATTTGTTCAAATGCCATAGCACCTGTTCCAATCACGGTTAGAATTCTACTCTCAGGCCGTGCAAGATGTCTTGCAGATAAGGCGCTAAGTGCACCTGTTCGAAGGCGTGTCAGATAAGAACCCGAAATCATCCCGACATGTTTCCCTGTCTCTAACTCCGTCAACAGGATGGCTCCTTGTGTCGTTGCCAAAGCTTTCGACGGATTTTCAGGAAAAATTGATACTACCTTCACAGCGGCAATCTCGTCTCCATCCGAACTTGGCATATAAAGTACCGAACCATTTTTCTCCGGAACATCGATGACCGTGCGGTGTGGGTTGATGGATTCTCCTTTATGAATCGAAACTAGCATAGTTTCAACATCTCGTAAGGCATCACTCATATGATAGAATGTCTGGATAGTTTCGTCGTTGATGATACGCATGGTTCACCTCCTAATCGGTGCCTGTCACTAATTGGAAACCACTCCCAAAACGTGACAGGCACCGCTAATTGTAGAGATTTCTTTTCAAAATTATTGAATTGCCGGTTGTTGAATACGGCCTTTGACTGCCCAAATCGCAATTAATGAAATAGCCGCTGTGAACATGATATATAGCGCGACTGGCACATATGAATTTTCAAATGTCGCTAATAGAGCTGTTGCTACTAATGGCGCCGTTCCTCCAGCCACTGCTGCCCCGACTTGGTACCCGAGAGTAACACCTGTATAACGCACTTTCGCATCGAAAATTTCAGAGAACATTGTACCAAGCACTGCTGTAATCGGAGCCCAAATGATTCCAAGCCCAATTACTGTCGCAATGACCAATAAAGCTACGCTTCCTTGGTGAATCATCCAGAAATACGGGAAGGCAAATGCCATCATCGCAACAGTTCCGGCTATGTACATTTTCTTTCGGCCGACACGGTCAGATAAGCTTCCCATGATTGGAATCAAAATCGTCGTCACAACTGTTGCAATCATCACTGCTCCAAGTGTTGCAGAGCGTGAGAATCCTAAGTTTGTAGTTGCATACGACACAATGAATGTACTGAAAATATAGAATGGTGCAGTTTCCACGACTTTCGCACCGATTGTAATCAAAACTTCTCTCCAGTAAAAACGCAAGGTTTCAACGATTGGCAATTTCGGTACTTCTCCACTAGCTTGAACAGCTTTAAATTCAGGTGTCTCATCGATACCTTTACGTATCCAAAGACCAAACACGACAAGTAAAGCACTAAAAACAAACGGCACTCGCCAGCCCCAAGACATGAATGCTGCTTCAGGTAACAAACTCATGATCCAAAGAGCGAGTGTCCCCATCACCATACCAATCGTGACACCCATTTGAGGAATTGAACCAAAAAGTCCTCGGTGTTCTGGAGGTGCATATTCTGTAGCGAGTAATAGTGCTCCTCCCCATTCTCCACCAATTCCAAGCCCTTGAATCAGACGAAGAGTGATTAAGATAATGGGTGCTGCCACGCCGATAGCTTGATACGTCGGCAAAATACCCATTGCAAATGTAGCGGCTCCCATTAGACTCAACGTTAGAACTAATGTTTTCTTTCTTCCGATCCGGTCACCAATATGGCTAAAGATCACACCACCGAATGGTCGAATAAAGAATGATAGAGCGAATGAAGCGTATGCAAGTAATAGACCTACTGTAGGATCCTCACTCACAAAGAAAAGTTGATTGAATACGAGCGCCGCCATAGTGCCGTACAAGAAGTAGTCGAACCATTCAATTGAGCTACCTACTAGACTGGCAATTAATACGCGTCGGTTTGTTTTATTAATCATAGTGTTACCCCTTCCATCCCCAAAATTGAAGTGATACTTCAATAAGAGTTTAGACAAGAGATAATATTCTGTCAATATGTTTTTTATTGACAGCGCTTCCTCTTGACCAGGACAATGGGTAAAAGGGGGGATTTCATTGATCGGCTCGCGTTTAAAAGAAATTCGCAAACAACAAAAGATGACATTGAAAGAACTTGCGGAAGGAGCCAATGTGTCCATCAGCTTTCTTTCACAAGTAGAGCGCGGAAAGTCTAGCGTAACGCTAGAATCTCTCCGTAAAATTTCAGAAGTTCTCGGCGTAAACCCAAGTGTGTTTTTTGCTGGACAGGAAAATCGCCGCGATGAAGCAGCGTTTTATTATAAAGATTTGGCAGAAGGATTTCAAAATCCGGAGTTCCACCCGATCCTTGTGACGCTCCAGCCTCAAGAAAGCGATGGTCAGCCATTTACACATACTGGGCACGAATTTGTCTATGTAGTAGAGGGATCATTGACTTTAAAGGTTGGTGACGAAGAACTAGTTCTCGGGCCAAACGAGTCGCATTTTTATTCAGCTGACCGACACCATTATTGGTACAACTATACGGATCAACCGATTCGTTTTTTAGCTGTTTCTTCGAGATGATTCTATTTAGATGTGGAGAACGCCGCTCAAGAAACTCCGAGGAAATCAGACGTGCCCATGAAGGCGTACTTCAGCCTTTGTGGGTGCGGCTGATTCCGGAGCGTGTTTCTGGCGTTCGGAACTCGATTACATTCGAAGTCAAAACCACAATAAAACGTTGAGTTCCGCTACGGGGCTGCTTTCCGAGGGCGCTGCGTGAGCTTCCTCGTCGCAGGCTCCTGCGGGATCTCACGGCAGACTGGAATCCCACTGGAGTCAACCCCTCCACTGCACTCAACTTTAGTTTTGACAAGTGCGATGATGCGTCTTCAAAATCTGGTTATCTAGCAGCAAATTACAAAAGTACATCAGCAATATCTAAAAGTGGCACACAAAAAATAGAAAGTTGCTCATAAAAAACAAATGCTAGCAGCAAATCACAAAAGTGCATCAGCAATATCTAAAAGTTGCTCATAAAAAGTAGAAAGTTGCTCATAAAAAACAAATGCCAGCAGCAAATTACAAAAGTACATCAGCACTATCTAAAAGTTGCTCATAAAAAGTAGAAAGTTGCACACAAAAAGTAGAAAGTTGCTCATAAAAAACAATTGCCAGCAGCAAATCAAAAAAATTGCAAATGGTCAGGAACTCACTACCTCCACTTGTCGATTGAATCAGCTCTATTATCCAAAAATAATTTGGTGGCTGGCACCGACTCGCATTAGTACAATGCCTAAAATAACTATTTTACAGCGCATGTGGTTACCAATATGTTCTGGGAGC
Source organism: Chryseomicrobium imtechense (assembly GCF_041475995.1). Lineage (NCBI taxonomy): Bacteria > Bacillati > Bacillota > Bacilli > Caryophanales > Caryophanaceae > Chryseomicrobium > Chryseomicrobium imtechense. Next base: position 76,588 of record NZ_JBGOBM010000005.1, read on the forward strand.
TATTGGTAAATGGTGACAGGCACCTAAAAAGGCACCTAAAAAAAAGACTGAGAAATCTCAGTCTTAGTAAACCTCTACAGCCTCTTCATAGGCAGATTTTGCTTTCTCGAGACCTTGTTCAATTTGCCCTCGTTGGAGTTGCAGATTGCCAAGAACCCGCGCAAGCTTTGATTTTGTATTTTCAACTTTGCTCAATGAATCATTGATACGGTTGTGTATCGACCATTCCGAGAAAATATCGTCGAAAAAATAATCTGCAAACGTCACAAATGAACCACGCTCTACAATCAACTCATCGATTGCACCGTTCTGTACGTCTGATAATTCTGCTTCAAATCGCTCTAAATTTAATTGCGCTTCGTGCAGAGCACTCTCAGATTTATCAAGATCATCATGCTTCATCATAGTTACAATAAGACCTCCACCAAGGAAGGTATCCCATGTTGACATACCGTGGGCTTCTTTGAGTTTTTTTAGAGCTTTTTCGAGAGAACGATCGGCTGCGCGACCAGCGTACAAAGCTTCATCAATCTCTTTTAAAAGAGATTGGAACTCGGAAACACGTTGCAGTTTTTCGTCAAATTGTTTAGAAGCTTCTCCATCTGCTTGCTTGACCCAAGCTTCCTTCTGTTGCAAGAAGTCCTGCCAATTTGTTTCTGCATCACGCAGCTCCCTCAATTTAGATTGCAATTCTTTACTATCTTTCCGCAAATCATGGACCATCGCTTCATGTTCGTTCAATTTCAATTCTGCTAATGCAGCCTCTTCAAATTCTTTTTCTCGCAATTCCTCATGAGTACCTCGCCACTTGCGCACGACATTCACGAGAGAAAATCGATCCTTCCGGTGCAAGTCTAGCTGTTCTTTTGACAATGTCTGTTCCAGGTCAGCTTGGCGCTTTTCATGCTCTGCGAGTTTTTTCTCCAAAACATGTAGTGTTCGTTCCAAACGTGACTTTTCATCTAGTTGTGCACGTAACTCTAATTGACGTGCCGCCAGTTTTTGTTCCATTGGTTCATCTCCCTGCTTCACTTTCTATTTTATACGGAAGAAGTTATAAAAAGTTCCAATAGAAAAAACCGAGAGACGCTTTGTCTCTCGGCTCATTTTACTTTCCACAACACTTTTTATATTTCTTTCCGCTTCCGCATGGGCATGGTTCATTTCGCCCTACTACTTTCACAGTAGATGGTGCAGCTTCTACTGGCGTAGTAGAGATGTCGTTTGGCGCATGTCCTTTTAACAGCCAACGAGGAATACTATTCACAAGTTTTGTTACATAACTCGTAAATTCTGCAGCCTGCGCTTTGGAAGAGAACTCAAAGTTTTGCACGATTCCTTGCATCACTTCATGGAAACTTAGTTCATTACGAATATCTGGAATCATTTGAGCAATTAACTCTTCACTCGTCTCACGATCCACTCGGAATGTCTTATTCAAATACTTCTCAAATTTTTCAAACTCACGGTTTTTTGGAAGCTCTCCCAATCTGCCAAGCTCGATCATTTCTTCGCGCTTAACAGGAACTGGTTCGATTTCAGTACGACGCTCAATCGCTTGTAGCATATCTTCTGGATGATCGAGTAAGAGGTCCGCTACCCACTCTTTTGTCATTTCGAAATAATATTCATAATCATTGTATTCTTGTAAAAGAAGCACGATCTCATCAAACTCTAAACGCTTAGTGGTCAATCGCAAGCTTTCGAGTTTTGTAAATAGATCTGTCCAACGCAACACACCAAAGGTTTCAATTAAACCACGCGTCGCAAAAATTACATCTTCGTTCTCAATCACAACCTGTTTGAACAGCTGGTCACGCTCAGTATCAAGTAGAAGCGGCTTAAACTCTTCTGGCATCACTACCACAAACTTTTTATTGATGGATCCAGGAATCAATAGTCCTGTCTTTTTAAACCAATTCAAACTAAACGCATCTGTTGGTATGAACTCTTGTGGTCCTTGTAGTGCTGCTTGTTTTAAAAAGTCAAAACGCTCTTTATCTAAATAGGCCATTGCCTTCTCGAAAATCAAAGTATGATTTTCAACCAATACTTCAATTAACTGAGGCTTTGCTAGTTTACTAACACCTTTTAATTTTATAAAGCGACGAATGGTGTCTAATTCTACTTTCGTTAAGCGAGCCAGTGCATCTGCAAATGATACCTTAGATGAAATTGGTGCCCACTGTTTTTCTTTTAAATATGCTTTGTGTTTCTCATGAAAATTATGCTTTGTCATTTCAATCATCCTATTCTTTACTGATTCCGCTGTTTCTCCACCCTTTAGTATACTTGATTTTGAGAGGTCTGACATTTCGATTATATGACAATAAAAAAGGAGCCCATTAGACTCCTTGTAATAAACTTATTTATAAAACTCTTTGATAGCCTCACAAACTTTAGCGATTTCTTCTTCTGTGAGATATGGATGCATAGGCAATGATAAAACAGTATCACTCAATTTATTTGTAACTTCAAAGTCTGATTCATCAAACTTCAGATGAGAGAATGCAGTTTGCTTATGCATTGGTTTGATATAATACACCATAGTCGGGATACCTAACTCTTTTAAATGACTTTGTAGATTATTTCTTTCTTCAAGAGAATCTGTTTTGATAGTATATTGAGCAAAGCTAGAATAATAGCCTTCTGGAATAACTGGAGTAGGTACCACGTCTTTTAAATGATTTGTGTAAGACGTGTAGACACGGTTCACTTCGTCCAACTCATAATTTTTAAATGCTTTCAATTTCACTTGTAAAATAGCTGCTTGAATCGTGTCTAAACGCGAATTTACTCCGATACGAACGTTATCATATTTATCGGTTCCTTTTCCATGAACTTTTAAAGATTCAAGTAAGGCAGCTAGTTCATCGTTATTCGTAAAAATAGCTCCCCCATCACCGTAACACCCTAGTGGTTTAGCTGGGAAGAAAGATGTTGTTGCTGCATCACCAAAACTTCCCGCACGCTTCCCATTAATTGCACCTCCAAAGCCTTGCGCACTATCTTCAAGAATTAGGAGGTTGAATTCAGATGCAATCTCTTGGATCTGCGGGTAGTCTGCTGGTAAACCAAATAAATCCACAGGCATGATAACCTTAGGTGTTAATAACCCTTCTGCCACTACTTTTTCTATTGCCACTTTTAATTTTGTTGGATCCATATTAAACGTAGATGGGTCAACATCCACGAAAATTGGTGTTGCGCCATTAAAGGACACTACTTCTCCACTAGCGAAGAAAGTAAAATCTGGTACGAATACAGCATCGCCTTCTTTTACATCCCAAGCCATCAAAACTAGCGATAATGCTTCAGTACCATTAGCGCATGAAATACAATGCTTAACGCCAACAAATTCAGACAACTGCTCTTCTAGCTTTTTGACTTGAGGTCCTCCGATATAATAGGCAGACTCCATCGCTTCTAATACAGCTATATCAATTTCTTCTTTTAATGTTGCATATTGAGTCTTTAAATCTCTAAATTCCATTTTGTATTCTCCCTTACATAACTAATAGTATTTGCAAATTTCGATTTTCTTAGAGGAAAGTTGCTACTTACAACCTTAGTTTACAACTTCCTGATTTCGTGAATCAAGTTACTTGTTAACTAAACTTGACCAAACTGCGCATAATTTAAACAAATTTGATCTTACATATACACTTTAACACTTTTCTCTACTAGAGTGACAAAGTTAGACAAAAGCCCTATATTATTTTTATAGTTGGTTGTCCGAATTTGCCCTCGTCAAACACACTTGTTACCCACGTATCGGAAATTGATTTTCCTAAAGGGGAAAGGAGCGGCTTATGAATTCACATGAGTTGAAGGAATGGATGGACACGCACAACATTGTTAACCGCACGATTACTGGATTTTGGAATTATTTGTACTCGTATCAAAATGATGATCCTATCAATTTTGCATTGAAGTATCCTTGTATTGAAATTGCAGAACTAGAGCCGTTGCTCAGCACAGTCTCCTACACGTTGAACTTTCAATATGGAGATACACTTGAAATGGTCACTTGCAGCTTGAGCATCCATCAAAATGAAACAAAAATTGGTGTCTACGAATCGTTATACAATAGTTCTGGTGAAGATTTAGATGATTTTTTGACTCTCTCACCATCTAAAAAAGTGTCTGCTTAAAAAAATCGTCGCATGTTCTGAAGATGTAGGCTTCAGGACATGCGACTTTTTATTTATGATAGTTTACGCGATTTCTTGAGTAGATTAGGTTCATTATATGACGCGAATTACACCAGGGATACTGACATTTTTTACTATCACAAGTTAAATTAATTTAATTTACAACCACTCTAGTATATTTAACTATTGTTCTATAATAATATTTATTAATAGCCCACGCTGATTTGCATAAAAAATCAGCATTCTCTCAGCTTTAATGAACCGCATAAGTGACAATCCCCATAGCATTTGCATAAAGAGCTGCTTGTGTCCGATCGGGTAAATCGAGTTTAGATAATATCTGACTAACATGTTTTTTAACCGTATACTCTGAAATATACAAGTTTTCTGCGATTACTTTATTGTTATTTCCTTTTCCCAATCCAATCAATACTTCTAATTCCTTAGCGGTTAGTTGATTCACAAAATGAGTATCATTAACTCCATGATTTTTTTAGCTCTAAAACATCGGGATCATAATATTTTCTTCCCCGTTTAATAATTTGGAGTGCATATAAGAACTCTTCAGGTAGAACATTTTTAATATGTAGCCATCGACTTCTAATCTCTGCGCTTCTGATAAATTCTTGGTACTTTAAAGAAGCTGTAAATACGATGAATTTGCATTCGGTATTTATTTTTCTCGCCTGTCTAATAAATTCAAATCCACTTTTTTCTCCTAACGTTACATCTACAATAACGATATCAATCATTTCCTTCACATTTAATTCTGATTCCATAGAAAAATTAGTAGCTTCAACTATCCACTCACAACTCGGTTGTTTTTCTAACAAAGATACAACACCTCGCCGTATGAATGGATGATCATTCATATTCAACACTCGCATTCGTCTTCCACCTCTACATTTTTATAGGTAAAATAGATATGCTCATCTCTAGATGAAAAAGACCTACTGATACCTTTTAAGGCTCATTAGGTCGGTTGCACCACTCGCTCCATATTTTTCAGGTGCCCAAATAAGAAAAATATTTCGTAGCTTCCGTTATTAATAGTACCTTTTTTCTAAGGTAATTATTGGTGATTAACAACCATTTTATTCCTCCAAAACATTACATTTGTATGACATAAATAAACAAGATTAGTTATTTTCCCACAAAAAAAGAAGCACCACCAGGTACTTCAATGATTTTAGTCTTCTAACAAGTAAGGTTTTGCTTTTCGAATTTTATATGTATTTAACTCTCTAAAGAGCTTTTGAAATTGTTGCTTGTCCTCACTAAAGAGGATTCCATATTGAAAATAATCAGGATATACGACCTTACGGATAACTGATCCGGGAACCGAAAAGGGATTTGAATTAATTTTAAAGTCAAGATAAACTTTGGATTTCGGTGAAATGTCAAAATCTGTCTCAACCAATGCACCTTGCGAACTGATATCAAGTATCTTCACTGTGACTCCCCCCTCGCCAAGAAGAGTCATTGTACCCCATACAGTTTCCTTAAATACAACTCTAAACAGCTCACGTCTTTCTTCTTTTCTTTGCACAATTATCCTCTCCTATCAACAAGAATACCTTTCAATTCACCAATCATGTTTAACACATCTAATTGATGGGTCTCGTCTGACAGGATTTTTTGATAGAGTTCAGCTAATTTTAGATCTACAATGCGCACTGTTTGCTGCATCACTCCTGTTCGTGTGCTAGTCTTTTCTGACACTTGATATGTTTGTCGAGATAATTCATCAAGTAGTTCACGAACAGCTTTCTTATAGCGATAAAATGTCTCCATCGTTTTCCGCTCAGTTAGTTGGCTACCACAATTGTCCATCTCTGCAAACAAACTGTCAAGGATGTTTTCATTTGTTTTCGTTTGTTTTGTTGTCAGAATACGGCTAAAAGTGCTAATAGAAGGGGACGGTTGATTTTTTTTTTCAATTAATGTTGTAGGATTAGAAGGGAGCGAAGTAATCTTCATTCATTTCTTTCCTCTCTTGATAAAAATGTAAGTAATTGAACTTCATGCACTGGTTTCGCTAACTTTTCTGCAATGGCGTTCTCAGAGATTCCCTGTTGATCTAACGCGGAAATTTGCTTTAGCTGATTATCTACCGACTTCTCCTTAGGAATGATTGTCCCACTACTAGTTTGACCATTAGTTCTAGAGATACGCTCATCCACAATATCAAGGAGCTCTTGATTTTTGATGTCCAGTTCCTCTATATACTTTACTATTTGTTCTTCGAGAGCTTGCTTGTCTTTTTTTATAACACGGACTTGTTGCATGACATAGAGTTGGAAAACAATTAAACAAATAAGCAGAACATAAATAAGTAGGTTCAATTTATCAGTACTCCTCTATAAACTGTCTATAAGTGCACGGCGGATTTTTGACATTGCTTTAGAATGTAGTTGGGAGATGCGTGAGACGCTAACCTCTAGAACCTCTGCTATTTCAGTGAATTTTAATTCATCTTGATAAGCGAGTGAAACTACAAGCTTTTCTCTCTCAGGTAACAGATGTATTGCTTCTTCAATTTGAGAGAGTAACACTGCTCGTTCTACTTGAAATTCTGGATTTATAGGTGATTGTAAAAAACCCTCACTATCTATAGTCGCCTCGTGAAAGGATTCTTGATGAATGCTGCTCACTACTGCTAATGATGAATGGCGTACAATTCGCTTGACTTCTGCTACATGCATATCTAAATGCTCTGCAACTTCTTCATCAGTAGCTTCCCTTTGAAGTTGTTGTTGTAATAAAAGGACTGCTTGATCAATCTTTTTTACTTGTTCACGAATTCCCCTGGGCAACCAATCTAATTTCCTTAATCCGTCTAATATAGACCCTTTAATTCGCCAAATTGCATACGTTTCAAATTTTGTAGCATGTGTCGTCTCAAATTTACTAAAAGCATCTAGAAGGCCTTCGAATGCAAGACTCTTTATTTCATCCTTATCTGCTGTTTTTGGTAGCTGTAAAATCATGCGGTGTGTTACATAGTCTACTAAAGGTAAATAGCGTTCTACAAGTTCATTTCCTACGTCTGGATCTTGAGTCGTTTGCCAATCAATCAGTAGTTGAGTTTCCTGTTGTATCGCCATCATCACACCTCCTTAACGAAAAGTCATCCATCGACTAATAAAGCCCACTACCCCATTTTTGTCTCTCGGTTCAAACCCTCTCAATTTAAAAGCTAATCGCTCTATTGAGCGTGCTGCACTACCTTTTGGGGCGTATAAAAAATAAGGTATTTGTTTTCTTACAGCTACTGAAATATCGGCATCCTTCATGATAAACCCTGCAATTTCTACCTCACAATTTAGAAATTCCGCACAAACTTGTTCAAATTGCTTAGCTGACTGAGTTCCTTCAACTAATGAACTGCATTGATTGACTATCAATTGAAATGAGAAATCAGGGGATGTTGCGGACATTAATTTTACTAATGAGTAAGCATCAGTCATAGCTGGTGGTTCAGGTGTTGTGACAACAAATGTCTGGTCTACCGCTTGTAAAATTGTCTTTTGCATATCAGTAAGACCTGCACCCGTGTCAAATAAGATGACGTCATACGATACATCCATGCGTGCTACTTCTGTTAAAAATCTGTTCACTTCTTCCTTGTGCCACTCTGTAATCGTAGATAACCCGCTTCCGCCTGCAAGTATATGAATACCATAAGGGCCTTCTAAAAAGGCTTCTTTTAATGACACGACTCCTTCTTTTACATCATTCATTGAATACTTTGCATTTGCTCCAAGTAATGTTTCAAGATTGCCAAATCCTATATCTATATCGAATATAGCCACCCTGCTTCCAGCTTTAGCCAACGCGACTCCTAAGTTGAGTGTTAGTGTAGATTTACCTACGCCTCCCTTACCACTTGCAACAGCGATTAAAGTAGGTTTAGGAGAATACGAATCCGGTTCTTTCATAAGTTTACGAAGTTGAGAGGCTTGATCCATCTACTAATGCCTCCCCTAAAAGAATGTGTCTCATTACTTCAGGACCAAAAAACACCATATCTTGAGGAACATGTTGGCCTGTAGTGACTGCAGAAATTGGACACGGCGCATCATAATAGAGGTTTAGAACATGACCTGGTTGTGATGTTTCGTCTAATTTTGTTAGGACTACACCACTAATTCCAATAGGTTTAAATTTAGCAAGGAGCATCTGACAATCTGCATAGCTCGCTGTGAGCGACAACACAAGTTGTATATCACACTGATCTTGCTTGCTCACTTGCTTGATTTCTTCGATATAAGCTTCTTGTTGATAATTTCGTCCTGCAGTATCAATCAAGATACGGTCACAGTCTTTTAATTTTTCAAGTGCTATGTGAATCTCTTTCGGATTTGTCACGATTTCAAAGGGAGCTTTTAGAATGGTTGCATAGGTACGTAATTGTTCAATTGCACCAATTCTAAATGTATCGGTTGTTATCAGTCCTACTTTTCGCTTATTATGAACAATTTCCTGAGTAGCCCACTTAGCAATCGTCGTTGTCTTCCCAACACCAGTCGGACCTGCAAAACATAAAATTTTAGTAGTTGGTGGAGTTGTAAAGTCAAGAGCTTCTATTGCCTTTGAAACACTAGCAATTAATGCACTAGCTGTAACTCGCTTCTCCCCATGTTGGAGTTGTACCTCGGATAAAAAACTGTGCCTAGCTTCTGCATGTACCCCTCGTTGTTTTAAATCCGAATCTAATTCTCCTAATAACTTAGGTAATTTAGGAGCCTTTGCATTCTCGTATAGCATTTGTTTAAGTTCACGCATCTCCATCAAAACTTTATCATAGCGCAAATCACGGACTGGTTGTTCTACAACAGTTTCGGTTTCTTTATATTGCTCGTTCTCTGCTACCTGGGATACTTGCTGTACTGACGGTTCTAGCGCTGCTACTACCTCGTGCTGTGGCCTTTTAAACCAGCTGAACCACTGTGTTGATCGAACTTTTCGAGTTTGAACAATTACTGCTTCAGATCCCAATTCATTTCTAACTTGCTCTAGTGCTTCATCTAAGGTTGGCGCAGTATACGTCTTTAGTTTCACTTAAACATTCACTCCATTCCACTGAACAACCCCTATGCTTTGAACTTCAAGTTGAGGTTCAAGTTCGTTGTATGATATGACAGGTATGTCTGCTGAAAATCGTTCTAAGAATTGACGCATATATGGGCGAATTCCAGGCGTTGTAAGAAGCACCGGTTGAATGCCTTGTCCTTGAACTACACGTACTTGATCTAAAAGTGCTTCATAAATTTGTTGCGTTGACTCAGCGTCTAAAGATAGAAAACTTCCGTGCTCTGATCGTTGAATTGAATTGGCGAACTTCTTTTCAACAGAAGCACCTACAGTCAAAACCTTTAAAGCTTCCCCTTGAGGAGAGAATTGTTGCGTGATCTGCCGTGACAACGATTGTCGCACATACTCCGTTAGAATTTCGGGATCTTTCGTCGAAGGAGCAAAATCAGAAAGAGTCTCAAGAATTGTCACTAAATTCCGAATCGAAATTTTTTCTTTTAAAAGCTTTGCTAATACTTTTTGCACCTCTCCAAGAGTTAGTTGTTGAGGGATTAATTCTTCTACCACTGCAGGTGAAGATTCACGCATATGATCAACAAGTGCTTTCACTTCTTCACGGCCAATTAACTCATGTGCATGGCGCTTGATCACTTCAGTCAAATGAGTCGAGACCACAGATGGTGGATCAATAATGACATACCCATAAAGTTCAGCTTCTTCTCTTGTTAATTCATCTATCCATAATGCCGGCATACCAAAAGCAGGTTCCACTGTTTCAATTCCTGTGATTAATACATCATCATCCGACTTCAAAGCCAAGTAATGATCAAGCATCAATTGACCTCGTGCTACTTCGTTACCTTTGATTTTTATAGCATAATCATTCGGTCCAAGCTGCACATTATCACGGATTCGTATGACAGGAACTACCACTCCTAGCTCCAGTGCACATTGTCTTCGAATCATAATGACACGATCAAGCAAGTCTCCTCCTTGCTTTTTGTCTGCAAGAGGAATAAGCCCGTACCCAAACTCGAACTCTATTGCATCGACATGAAGTAAATCCAGCACACTCTCGGGGCTTTTCATAGATTCAACTTCTTGTTGCTCTTGTGATTCGGGAATTAGTTGTGCCTCTTCTTTATCAAGGTTGCGTTGTAACACGAAGCCAAGTACTGCTAGACCAAAAGCCACAGGTAAGATGAGCCATTTGCTGATTGGTGTAAATACGCCAATCATAAATAGGGTTCCAGCAACCACGTACATCATTTTAGGATAAGCAAACAATTGCTTTGTAATGTCGGATCCTAAATTTCCATCTGAAGCAGCACGTGTCACAATGATACCCATTGCAGTAGAAATCAATAATGCTGGAATTTGCGAGACTAAACCATCTCCGATGGACAACAAGGTAAATGTAGTGGCAGAATCTGAAACACTCATCCCGTGTACGAGCATCCCGATAATGAATCCACCAATAATATTGATCAATGTTATGACAATTCCGGCGATTGCATCCCCTTTGACGAACTTACTCGCCCCATCCATCGCCCCGTAAAAATCTGCTTCTCGACTAATTTTTTCGCGGCGCGTTCGTGCTTCTTGTTCGCTGATCATCCCGGCGCCTAAATCAGCATCGATACTCATCTGCTTACCAGGCATGGAATCTAAAGTAAATCGTGCAGCCACTTCAGCAACACGTTCTGACCCTTTCGTGATGACTAAGAACTGGATAATGACTAGAATTAAGAATACTAATATACCAATAACTGCGCTTCCACCCACAACAAAATTTCCGAACGTTTCAATGACTTGACCACCAGTCCGTTCCGATAATATCGAACGTGTCGTCGAGACATTGAGTGCTAGACGAAAAAGTGTGGTGAGGAGGAGAAGTGTTGGGAAGATTGAGAACTGTAAAGGCTCTTTTGTATTCATCGCGACAAGTAAAATAGTAATGGCCAAACTCAAGTTAACCATGATTAACAAATCAAGAAGCATTGGTGGGAGTGGAATGACCATCATGACAACAATCATGATGACGGATACTAAAATAGCAAAGTCACGTACTTTCATCTGGTCAATTCCCTCCTTTTAATCGTCCGTTGATACGGTAAACATACGCTAAGATTTCTGCAACCGCTCCAAATAACTCTTCTGGAACCGGATCACCGATATCTGTTTGATCATAAAGTGCACGCGCAAGCGGTTTGTTCTCAACAATGGTGACACGAAACTCTTTAGCCTTCTCACGAAGTTTTAACGCTTGAAAATCCATTCCCATAGCAATAACAGTTGGGGCTTCCATCGTCTTATCATCATAAGCAAGCGCTACAGCGAAATGAGTCGGGTTTGTAATCAAGACGTCTGCTCGTGGAAGGTCTTGAATCATACGGTTCAAACTCATTTGTCGCTGCTTTTCTTTAATCTTTGATTTAATCAACGGATCGCCTTCTGTCTTTTTAAACTCATCTTTTAAATCTTGTTTTGACATACGAATCTGCTTTTCAAATTCATATTTCTGATACATATAGTCAGCAACTGCAAGAACGACTAATATGATAGCCACCGTCACGAACAACTGAAAAGTCAGTTGCCCAATTGCCGCTGTCGATTGCCGAATCGGAAGATGAGACAGTCCCATCAATGTATCCCTATTTGTCCATAAGATAATCCCTGCTGCTGTGGCAATAACGACTACCTTCAAAATCGACTTCACTAGCTCGACCAGAGCACGTAATGAAAAAATACGTTTGGCACCACTAATTGGATTGATACGACTTAGTTTTGCAAACACAGCCTCTGGAGCAAATAGAAATCCGATTTGAACAAATGTGCCGCCAATGCCAAAAATAATGGCAATAACAAACAGTGGTGTTGCTAAAATGACCATTTCAATTAGCAGTTGATTCACAAGCTCAGGTAAGTTTTGAACAGTTATTGTCGTGAGCAATATGTCTTGATAAACAAACTGAAATAACGCTAAAATCCTCTCTAAGTACCAGCCACCCAGTAAGTAAAGTGCGAGGGCACTCCCAAACAAGATAAAAGCGGAAGGGACTTCTTGTGACTTTGCGACCTCCCCTTTCTTTCGGGATTCAAGTCGCTTTTGCGGTGTGGCTTTCTCTGTTTTCTCTCCTGCAAAGTATTGAAGATCTAAGCGTAGAAGTGTCATCAAATTATCCTCCCAAAATACGCATCAAATCATTCATCAATACGCCTATCCTTTCAACAATTCGTTGAAGCAAAAAGAAAAAAGAAGGCATCAGAATAAGTAATAAAATGAAACCGACACCTATTTTCAAAGGAAAACCAACCGCGAAGATATTCATCTGTGGCACCGTTTTAGCAAGCAAGCCAAGTGCAGCATCCACCAAAAATAAGGATCCGACAATCGGCAACGCAAGCTGGAATGCAACGACAAACATCGCGGCAAAAACCGTAACAAAGAATTCTGAAAGATCTGCTGCAGAAAACAACCAATTTCGTGTGCCAACAGGGACAAGCGCTACACTATGTAACATTCCATTTATCAATAAATGATGGCCATTGATAGCTAGCAGAAATAAAATTGCTAATATGTATTTAAACTGGCCGATTATAGGGACTTGAGATCCCGTTTGAGGATCTATTACATTTGCGAGTGCAAAGCCCATCTGAAAATCAATAAATGCCCCTGCAACTTGCACCATATATAAAATCATGGCAGCTAAAAAACCTAGACTCAGCCCAATGACCAATTCCTTGAAGATTAATACCGTGTAATAGCCATCCAGTTTAAACGGCTCTGTAGTAGGTACAACTGTAGTCGTAAGTAACGCTAGGAAAACCGCAAGACCAATCTTAAGTTGAGTCGGTATGTTTCGTTGCGAAAAAATCGGTGCAATTAAAAAAAATGCACTCATCCGAATCAACACGAGTAGGAAATAGGGAAAACTAGCAAGTGCTTCGTCCCACGTCATCCGATCAACATCGGCAGTTCTCGGAATAGATTGCGTGTAAAGTCAACAATCGTCGTCAACATCCACGGTCCGAACAACACAAGAGATAAAAACACTGCGAGAATTTTTGGAATAAATGAGAGTGTCTGCTCTTGGATTTGCGTCATAGCTTGAAAAATACTAACTAGCAAACCAACTCCAAGTGCCACGAGCAAGAGAGGAGCAGAGAGCATGATGACTGTATAGACCGACTGTTCGGCAAGTTTGATTACTGCATCTGGCGTCATAAAACCTCTCCTCTCTAGAAACTCATGAGTAGCGACTCGACAATTAAGTTCCAGCCATCTACCAAGATGAATAATAAGATTTTGAATGGCAATGAAATCATAACTGGAGGAAGCATCATCATCCCCATCGCCATTAATGTACTTGCTACGACCATATCAATAATTAGAAATGGAATGAAAATAATAAATCCAATTTGAAAGGCTGTCTTCAGCTCACTAATTGCAAATGCAGGAATGAGCGAGGTCAATGGAATCTCATCAACCGAGTTTGGTTTATCAAGCCCTTGGTAACTATAAAATAAAGCAAGGTCTTTCTCACGTGTATGTTTCGCCATGAACTCCTTCATTGGGCTTGCTGCACGATCTAAGGCTTCTTGTTGTGTAATTTCTTCCTCAAGATAGGGCTGCAGTGCCGTGTCATTGATTTCTGTCAGTACAGGGCTCATTACAAAGAATGTTAAGAACAAAGCGAGACCAACTAACACTTGATTTGGTGGCATGCTCTGCGTTCCTAGACCCGTTCGCACAAAGGACAATACAATGATGATTCGTGTAAAGCTTGTAAGCATAATTAAAATCGCAGGTGCTAAAGACAAGATGGTGAGCAGCAACAACAGCTGTAAAGTCGTTGAAACGTCTCCTGTTGCTTCTGTTCCCACTGAGATTCCAGGTATGGAGATAGACAAAAGTGATATCACGTCTTGTCACCTCGTGTCATCCATTCTTCTTTTTTCTCAAGAAGTCGTTTACGCTGATTTTCTAAGCTTGTTTGAAACACTTGTTGAAAGGGTGTTCTATGTATGTTTTCTTTGTTCGAAAGCACTAATTTTTGCTTTTGTTGTTCATCCGTGATTTCCGTCAATAGCGTAACGTTTTCCCCGACACCAACGATTAAAACTTGATCTCCCACCTGAACAACTTGGACTGATTTCTGTTGTCCGACAGAACTTGCCCCTAGGACTCGAATCACTTGACTAGCAGGTAGAGCATTTTGTCGAGCAGCTAAAAACTTAATCAACCCATAAATCAATCCAACAATCAATAGTGTGTAAAGAACCAATGAGCCAAGTACTGAAAATAAGCTTCGCTCTTCGATTTCAGTAGTCACTGTTGACTGTTCTTCGGAAGATGGATTTTTTTGTATGGATTCAAATACAGAAGGATCGGATGCTGCTTCTACTGAATAACCAGTTAGCCCAAAGAAAACTAAGGTCAACATAATCATGATGCGTATGTTCAACTTCAGTACCCCATTCCTAGCGAAGCTTGGCAAGGCGATCTGCTTGGCTACTGATGTCCGTCACACGAATTCCAAATTGTTCATCGATGACCACCACTTCTCCAACAGCAATCAATTTTTGGTTGACCAAAATATCAACTGGTTCTCCAGCTAATTTATCTAGTTCGATAATTGACCCTTGCGAAATTTCCAATATTTCTTTTACTGTTTTACGCGTTCTTCCAAGTTCAACAGTGACATTCAGTGGGATATCCAGAAGCATATCCAAATTCGTTTTATTCTCACCAGTCTGTTTAACTTGCTCAAAGGAAGAGAATTGCGCTCGTTGAATGCTGGGTTCATTGTTTTGAGGAGGTTGCTCTGACATATGCGATTCTCCTTTCGATTGATTATTTGGTGAAGAAGTAGCTAGGTACGGCCACATTATTCTAAATACTACATAATTTGAGTTATATTCAGCTTCAAACTTTGCTTCAATCCATTTAGAAGTATCTCCTATCAAATGCCACTCAACCGTAGAATGATCCTGAAGAGTATCTTGGCTAATCACTGTGAATTGCCCAAAAGGTTTGGAGAAGAGTTCAGAAAATCTACTTGTTTCGAGAGGGAACTTTTCATCTATTGGAATCACTAGTAGTAATGGTGAAGCATTTTCATTTTCAAGGCGGATTAATTGATTCCTTGCCGGAACTACAAGATGTGGCTTATCGATGATACCTAGTTCAATCAGTTGTAGGGTTATCTCATATCCTTCACTATGGAAGGCTTCTTCACATAAAGGAATATTTACTTTCAATGTATTTTCAAACTTCTCCATTGATTCATCTACCGGAACCAGAGCCAACAGTTGATTCAATTCTTCAGGTGTCAGTTCTTCAAAATTTGTCATCTGATATCCTCCTGTTCCACTATTTGAATAGCTCGTTTTCCTCGATGTAGTCCAACCTGTCCTCTATAAACAACTTTTTGATCGATGTATACAGGGATGAAATCGTCAATAGCTGTAGATAATCT
This sequence comes from Chryseomicrobium imtechense, assembly GCF_041475995.1. NCBI lineage: Bacteria > Bacillati > Bacillota > Bacilli > Caryophanales > Caryophanaceae > Chryseomicrobium > Chryseomicrobium imtechense. Next base: position 92,261 of record NZ_JBGOBM010000005.1, read on the forward strand.
TAGGGTATCACCAGTTTGCAATGACAAAAGGTCTTTTACATCCAACGTACATTCACCTAAAACAGCCTGTAAGGTTAAATCTGTGTCATAGACGCCACTTTGTAGTAGCTCTCGAGATGCAAGTGTTGATTCATCATTTTGAGAGACAGGAGATTCAGAAAGAGACAGATAAGGTACCAATTCTTCAAGTGCCGTCACTGGGATAACCAATTCCACTGATTCCTCAAGTGCACCAATCTGAATTAAAGACTCTACAATCATGACACGCTCGCGCAAATGAATTGGAAAATTAAAGTCTTGAGCCAACTCAATACGTTCAAGCTTTGCTGAAATTGGGGTTAAAAATGAAAAAGATTCTGCATAGAGTTGCAACCATTCTTCTGCTAATGGTCCAATTAATATTCGGTCAATTTCTGTCAATGGTTTCTCTTCTATGGGCAACTCATGTCCACCGAGCAAAAATTCTGTACAGGCATGGATTAATCGATTAGAGACAATTAGTTGAAATTCTCCCTTTAGTGGTGGAAAGGTGGCCGTTATAACAATTGCCAAAGGGCTTAAATTTTGCGTGAAATCCTCATAGCTTTCTTGGCGAATTGAACCAGGAAAACCTGTAGTAAACTTATCTAGTCGAAGGCTCAATTGATTTCCGAGCTGTCGTGATACCTTCTCACTAACTCGCAGGAAGGAACGGACATGTCCTGGTGAGAGCTTACTAGCCCTTCTGAAATCATAGCTGATAGGCTCTTGACGTTGTTTCATCACGACAACTCCTTTCCATTAATTTGAAGACTTATGTTGTGCAGAAAATAATCCTATTTGTTGATAAAATGCCGTTACGCGATTCACAACATCTTGTTTTGACTCCAGTACATGAAGAGTTTTACCCGTAGTAAATGTGATGTATGTGTCAGGAGTCTCTTCAATCCGCTCAATTAACAACGCATTGATTGTCAACGGTGTACGATTTAATTTTGTGACCTCAATCATAATTTCACCCTATCGCTTTAAGTTTACGAGTTCTTGCAGGATTTCATCTGACGTAGTAATCATCTTCGAGTTCGCTTGGAATCCGCGCTGTGCAATAATCATTTCAGTAAATTCTTCTGTTAACTCGACGTTTGACATCTCAAGCATTCCCGATTGGATTTTAGAAACGTTTTCTTCTTCAACTCCAAAATTGATAGTTCCATTTGGACCTGCAGCAGTTGTCATCTCATAAAGTGACCCACCAACTTTTCGAAGACCTGCTGGATTCGCTGGAGCAAAAATTGCAATCTGTTGTCCATCTAAGGCCTCTTCATTCCCTGTATTTTTGTTCATTCCATACACTTGCCCATCATCTTTAATTGCAAAAGAACTATACTCTTCAGGATTAATTCGAATTTTCTCTTGGTTTTTATTTAGTAAATAATGTCCTTGAGACGTTCTTAGCGATCCAAACTCATCCACTACAAAGTTACCTGTGCGAGTTAAATAATAACTTTGATTAACAGTAGGGTTATCAAATGCGTCTGTTAGCGGATCACCTACAATAAAGAACCCTTCTCCCATAATGGCAAGGTCTGTTCCCACTCCTGTCATCATTCCCGAACCTGGGTTATGATTTTGTTGAATACTTGCTGCTGATGACCCTAGTCCAACCTGTGCTGGATTTACGCCAACGCTTGATACTGTTTGGCTTAGCATATCTTGAAACACGACAGAACTTTTCTTAAATCCTACTGTATTGACATTGGCGATATTGTTCCCGATTACATCTAGCTTAGTTTGAAAACCTTTCATTCCTGAAACTCCTGAATACATTGAACGAATCATACGTCATTTCCCCTTTTATGTAGTAGTGTCCGTGATAGGAGCGGCTTGAAGTAATGTAACAGTGGATAAATCAATGCGTGCATCGCCTTCTAACAATGTTGCATAGAACTTTCCTTCATCTTTGACAATAGACTGAACGACGCCACTTTCAACTTGAGAAGTGTCGGCATTTTTCCATGAAATCTGTTTGCCAATCATCTCTGCATAGTCCGCCATAGTCCCACCAGACATTTTTTCTGTATAAGATGTCATAGTTTTATTTAATGCAGTTAGCTGCTCTAAGCTTGTGAATTGTGCCATCTGGGCAATAAATTCAGCGTCTTTCATTGGCTCGAGAGGATTCTGATTACGTAACTGGGCAATCAAAATTTTCATAAATGCATCTTGCCCTAACCCTTGAGTACCACTAGTTTTTGTGTCTGTTGCTTGGTAAGTCGTTGTCCCGTTTACAGTCGTAATATTCATCTCGTCACCCCCTTACACGCTATAATCAATTCCGGATGATTCTTCATGTTGTGATGTTTTCGTGTTGTCCACTTCTTCACGATGTACTAGTGATTGTTCCTGACCCGTTGATGATTCCCTCTGGTGAGAATTTTGTTTGGTAGACTCTTTTTCTGAACGCCAGTCAATATCGATACTTTCGACTAAAACTCCTTGATCGAAAAGTGCTTGTCTTAGTTGAGGTAACTGGTGTTCAATTGCTTCCTTTGCATGTAGTGATGAGGTAGCTAACTGCACGCGCACTGCCCCCTCTTCAACGGACACCAATAAATCAATATGTCCAAGGTGTTCAGGGAAGACTTGAATTCTAAGAGAACTCACCGAAGTAATTGAATCTCGAATTGGTGACATTAGGAATCTTGTTAGCTCTGTTCGCAGCGGTTCAAACTCTTTCGACTGAACAGACGACTTTCCGCTAAGTCTTTCAACCAGTTTTGTAGATTCAGGAGACAATACTAGTGAAATATCTTTCTTACTTTCTACCAAATGCTCCGGATTACTATCACCAAGTGAAGTTGGCTCTTCAAAAATTTCTGAGCTTTCACTGATTGCATGCTTACTCACAAGTTCTTGCTGTGAGCTTATTTTAAAATCATCAGGTGCTACAGTCTTCTTAGGAGGAAATGGAATGCCAGCTACTTCTTTTAGAATGCCTGAAAGCGGTTGACCATTTACTCGTTCAAGTGTTGACTGCATTTCACTGCCTGGGTCTTCGATTTTAAATAAACCCTCACTATCCACCAACGAATCCGCTCTACTTTTTGGTAACATTATAGGAATTGACTTAAAGTCATCTTCAACTGCACCTAATGCTTTTGGAATTGGATTTTTCGGCAATGTTATGAGCCCTTTGGGTAGCCAAGGCATAGTTTGAATGGGCATTGATATCGCTTGTTGACGACTTTCATATAAGGGAGTTTCGAGTAAAGGTCGCTCCTCTATAGTGGGTAAATCTTCTAACAGTTCGGCAACTTCTGTATGAACTTCCCTACTCACTTTCACTGAAAGAGTAGATTTGATTTCATCATCTAAAATTTCATTCTTCAATTCCTCAAGAACCCCCTCATTTTGTTGAAGAGCTTCGAATAATTGATGAAATGGACTAGATGGTGTGCAAGAAGTTTTCAAACTCACTATTTTGGGTTCAGATGCAGAAAACATGAATTCCGTTTGCAGAACTTTCATTTCATTCCTCCTACTTAGTTCCAGATAGTTGAAAACGAGTTGTTGTAAGTTCATCTAACGCTTTCTGTTCAAGTTGTTTTTGATGTTCACTATGAGTGGCGTATGCATTTTCTTTAAGACGGTCCCACTTTTTTGTTTCCTGAGAAACGGTGAGAAGCCTTTCTTGTTTTAAAACTAATTGATTTTTTAACTGGTCAGAACTATTTTGAGTAACCTTTAGTTTATTAGAAATGTAAAGCTGATAAGCTTCATAATTTTGAAGCTCTTGTACACGAATGCCCATTAATTGTTTTTGCTCTTTTTCGTTGTAAAGCGTATGCAAGTCATCAATAATTTCTTGTTTACTCAATTCAACTGCTGAAAGTTGTGTACGTGTTTCATGTACTTCAAGTTCAACTGCCTTTTGTTGAACTTCTCTTATATCTACAGTTCTTTGATACTTATAGGAAAAAGTCACAATCAATTCCCTCCAAATTGTAAAATTAAGTCATCCACCGTTTCATTGAAAGCAGATGGTTGATGCCGATCTTGTAATAGAAATTCTTTAATTGATGGATAAAGAGCTATAGCATCATCTAATTCAGGCTGTCCACCAGGCTTATATGCACCAATGGCTAGCAAATCTTCCGCCTCTTGATAAATAGATAAAAACCTCTTTAATTTTTGAGCAGCCAATTGGTGCGATTTGTCGGTGATTTCATCCATTAAACGACTCACACTCGCTGTCACATCTATTGCAGGAAATAATCCTTTTTGAGCAATTTTTCTACTTAAGATGATATGTCCATCTAAAATTCCACGCACAGCATCTGCGATCGGTTCATTGAAATCATCCCCATCAACCAAAACTGTATAAATTGCTGTGATTGTTCCGTTCTCTGCCGTTCCTGACCTCTCAAGTAATTGAGGCAGTTTTGTAAAAACACTTGGTGTATATCCTTTTGTTGTGGGTGGCTCTCCAATTGCCAATCCAAGCTCCCTCTGTGCCATAGCAAATCGCGTAACGCTATCCATTAACAATAATACTTGGTGGCCTTGATCCCGAAAATATTCTGCAATGGCTGTTGCAGTTTGGGCACCTTTTATCCTATGAAGTGGAGATTGATCGGACGTTACTGCAACCACAACTGATTTTTCTCGCATCTCTTTACTTAAATCACGTTCAATAAATTCACGAACTTCTCGTCCTCGCTCACCGATTAGGCCAATAATAATAATTTCAGCTTCTGTTTGCCGAGCTATCATACCTAGCAGTGTGCTTTTGCCTACTCCACTTCCTGCAAAAAGACCAATGCGTTGACCTTTACCAACTGTTAATAATCCATCTATCGCCTTTACACCTAACTCTAAAGGTTTATCTATTCTAGGTCGTGTGAGTGGAGAAGGAGGCATTCTGTCAGTCTGTGTATAAACCAAACCTGCCATTGGACGCGAGCTTTCTAAAGGTCTTCCAAAACCATCAATTACAGCACCTAAAAGTCCTCGTCCCACTGGTATTTCAAGTGTTCGGTGTGTCGACACTACAAGGGAACCTGGACCAATTTGAGATAAGTCACCGTATGGCATGAGCATCAATCGATTTTCTCGAAAACCTACAACTTCTGCTTCGACAGGTTTTGCAAATTCGCTCGGATAGATGAGACAAACCTCACCTATAGTAGCATGTGGACCTAATGACTCCACAGTCAAACCTATTACCTGGACGACTTTGCCTTGCTTTGTTGTGGGTTGAATGGACTGTAATGCATCAAGATAGAGTGTTGGATTCCAAGTACTCATAGGCATTCTCCTCACTTAGTTTCACTAAATGATTTTTTATCTCCGCTAATTGGCTATCGATTCGTGCATCATAACGGCTCGCTTGCGTATGAATAATGACGTCTCCACTCGATAATTCCTTTACTGGTAGAATTACTAGTGGCGTGAACGGTGGTAGAATGCTTTCTATTTCCTCTCTTTGTAATTGGATAGCATTAAAATCTTCCAATGAAACATGTAGGGTAATCTCTTGAGTATCTTCAACTCTTTGTAGATGTTGGTTCACTAGGTGTACAACATTAGAAGAAGATGCACTCAGATGATTCGCAATGAGTTTATTTGAAACTGAGAGAGCAAGTTCAATAAGTTGCCGCTCAGCGCTAACAATGTAGCGTTTTCTTTCACTTAAAATCGTTCTTTGAAGTTCAGCCAAATTATTCATCTGCTCTTTTAGAAGTGTGTCTGCATTGAGCTTAGCTTGATTCATCCCAGAGGCAAACCCTTCTTCCCAAGCTCTTTTTTTTATCTGTTCACATTGCTCTTCTGCTTCGCGCATCGCTTCAGCGAGTATCCGTTTTTTTTCTTCCTCTAATGAGTCAAGAAACTCTTGTCTTTCTTCATCCAAATTAATTGTTTGATCAAGTGGAGAAGTAGCACTTTGGTTCTGCCATGGAACAGGGATTGGACGAGAATGTTCTGGAGTAGATGGTAGTCGAATGAAGTTAGCCAATGACTTCATCTCCTTCAGGTCTTGTAATCGTGATTTCTCCACTCTGCTCCAATTGTCGTACAATCGCTACAATGGCTCCTTGAGCTTCTTCTACTTCTTTTAACTTTATTGGTCCAGTCATTTCTAATTCCTCGAGAACAGTTTCTGCCCGTCGAGTTGAAATAGATTTTAGTAATACTTCACGAATCTCTTCTTCAGTAACTTTTAATGCTTTAATAAGATCTTCATCTTGAACATTTTGCATAACACGTTGAAGAGACCTGGCATCTAAGAGTGGTAAATTTTCAAATATGAACATCTTCTGACGTATTTTTGTGACTAAGAGTGGATCTTGTACTTCAAGGCTTTCAAGAATTGATCGCTCAGTTGCGCGATCCACTTGATTTAGCATTGTCACAATTGAATCCACACCATCATAATCTCTCATCTTGCCTAGGCTAGTTGTGGATAATTTCGCTTCAATTACACGTTCAATTTCTTCAATAATTTCATATGCTGGGGGTGTCAGTGTTGCAACACGCTTTGCAACCTCAGAACGCTTTGGATTATCTAGTAGTGATAAAATCGCTGACGCCTTTAAAGTTTCTAGTTGAGATAGCACCACTGCAATTGTCTGGGGATGCTCGTCCCGAAGTGCTACGAAAAGACTATGTGTATCAACCGTTCGCGCAAATTGGAAAGGTTTTGGTCGCGATTTAGTCGTAATTCGTGTAATAACTTCTTTTGCCTTCTCACTACCAAGTGCTTTCTCTAAAACTTCGTGAGCGTAGTCTATTCCGCCCTCGTCCATATAGTCTTGAGCTATCATAATTTCATAGAATTCATCAATCACATGTCGTGTTTGACTACTTCTCAAATGTCGAACTTTAGCAATTTCAATGGATAGTAAATCAATCTCTGCTTCAGAAAGATGTTTAAATATTTCAGCAGATGAGTCTGGCCCTAATCCGACCATTAAGATAGCAGCCTTCTGAATTCCTTTTAATTGTTTGGTCGTTGGCGATGGTGTGGTCATAAAATCACTCCCTACTTATCTGTCATCCATGCTCTTAATAATTTCGCAAAGTCTTCTGGTTGTGTAGTTGCCAGTTTTTCAATCATGTCACGCTTCGGATTCACACGTGTTTCCACTGCCAACTCTTCAGCAACTTTTGTTTCAAGCTGTACTAAAGCCTCTTGTTCCATCTCATCAAAGAACTCTTCCTCTTTACGTTTGCGTATACGAGCTATAACAATGAACGCCACAACAACTAATGCAAATAATAAAACGCCACCTACGATAAATACATACGGATTTTGTAGAAGTCTAGATAGAGTGAGTGGGTTTTCCTCCACTGCAACCTCTTGTTTTCCTAAGAACTCAGTTGCAAAAACTGTCACACGCTCGTCTACATTAAGTTCTTCTGGTGGTATTTCGTTTAGGCTTAGAGAGGCTGCTACCACATTAGAAACAATCCCTCGAACTTCACCTACAAGTTCCGGTGAAAGACTTGTAGGGTCATTGGCAATCGGTGGTTCTATGCCCACATTGATTGTTAAATCGTCGATGATATATGGATTTTTTTCAATTTGTCTTTGAATGCGATTAATTTCACGATTGATTCGTTCTTCTGTTCTTTCAGAATCACTTGTTTCCGCACCGTCAACTCCTGGAAAATTAGGAATTTCCCCTTCCCCAGTACCTGTTGCATCCTCATCGAGTCCTGATTCGCCTGTGTAAGACTCCACAATGCGTTCAACACTTATATCTAAACCTTCATTTGTTTCTTCAATAGGAGCTTGTACTAAATTTTCTTCTCTTCTCTCCGTTGTAAAATCTACACTTGCAGTTACAGAGACAATCACTTTGTCTTGTCCCATTAGCATACTTAGCATTTGTTGAATTTCACGTTGGATATCTGTTTCAATACCTTTTCGTACTTCCCTTTGCTGCTGATAAATAGATAAGGTTGTATTCGCTTGCCCCTCATTTTGAACTTCATAGACTTGTCCATTTTGATCCATAATCACAATTTCTTCAGCAGGAAGGTTTGGAACACTTTTGCTAATTAAGTGGTAGAGACCATTCACTTGGCTCTGCTCTAAATAAAAACCAGGGCTACTACGTAATACTACAGATGCACTAGCGGTCTTCGTCTCTTCAGTAATCCAAATTGACTCTTTTGGAAGCGTAATCATTACATTTGCATCTTGTACACCATCAATTTGTCTTATAAGTGTAGAGATTTCTGTTTGCATGGCATCTCGCTCAACTACATCAAAATGGCGATCTGTCATTCCCATGCCCATATTTTCACTGAAGATACTGTAATTCACACTACCATTTCTAGGAATTCCTTCAGCAGCAAGAGCTAATTTCAATTCATTCACTTGTTCACGTGGGACGCTCAATGAAGTTCCATCAGCTGCTACCTCTACTTGAATCCCTCTTTGTTCGATTGCAGCTTTCACTTCTCCAGCCTCAGCAGGAGTCAAATTATTATAAAGTACTGTCATGGATGTTCTTGTTAGAAAAAATAACACGACCGATAAAAGTAATAAGGAGATTAAAAATGTGATGATTCCTAACTTTTTCGTTCTCGGAGGAATCGCATTCCAACTTTCTCGTGCCTTTAGTTGAATTTGTGCAAATTGTTCTTTCATATGTATGTCACGACCTACCTTTGTCTAGACTTGCATTCTCATCACTTCTTGATAGGCCTCTACCATTTTGTTTCGGACTTGCATTGTAAGGTCCAATGAAAGACTGGCTTTTTGAGCAGCTATCATTACTTCATGAACATTCTCAACTCGGCCACTAATTAGGCCTGCTGTCATCTGATCCGAAACTTTTTGTGCCTGATCTACCTGTTGAATGGATTGTTGCAAGAAAGCTTGAAAACCAGCACCAGCGATTTTCGCTTCTGCTGGTTTAAAAAAAGTTGGATTTAAAAATGTGGTTTCAGTGGTCCCTGTTAGTGGATTCATTTATGTATCTCCTCATTTGCCAATTTCTAAGGCTTTCATAAACATACTTTTAGAAGCATTAAACGCTGTAACGTTTGCCTCATATGAGCGAGTGGCAGACATTAAATCTACCATTTCTTTTAATGGATCAACATTTGGTAAAAGTACATATCCCGCTTCATTTGCCTCTGGATGTTCTGGATCAAAGATTTGTTGGAATGGACTCTCATCATTTTTTATTCGATCGACAGTCACACCTGTTGTAACCGACCTCCCATTGAGGGCAGTTGAAAACTGCTGATGAAAACTTTGTAATTCAACAATTTTTCTTCTATACGGTACCCATTCTCCATCTACAATACTGCCTCTAGTCGTTTCCGCATTTGCAATATTCGAGGATACAACATCCATTCGCAAGCGATTTACTGTTAATCCCGATGCACTTGCATTCATACCACTAAATAAGCTCAACTAATTCACTTCCCATCATTTATCACAGATCGCAGACTTGAAAACTTCCCATTAATCCGTTCTGTCAGCGCGTTATACCACAATTGATTTTTCGCAATTTCAGCCATTTCAACATCGATATCGACATTATTTCCGTTAGGTTGTCGCTGTGTACTTTGATTTATCTCTACTTTCAAACCATTCGCTAGTTCATTTGAGAAAGAGAGGTGTTGAGAGTTTGTTCGAATTGCTGTTAATTGATTTGATTGAAGGTGTTGATCTAGATTAGTCTTAAATGACACTTTTTGTGCTTTGTAATTAGGTGTATCGACATTGGCAATATTAGAGGCATGGGTTTTTTGTTTTAATGCAGCAGTATGTATTCCGTTCTCCAATTGACTGACTATAGGTGAAAAAAGGTTCATTCAAATCGATCCTTTCTACGCTTTTTTAGAAAAAGTCCTATTTTTGTAATTCTATGTTGTCGATTTTTAATTTATTTGTAACATTGCAAGATGAATAGTAACATAAATAATTTAAAATTAGTTTAGGACTATTATCACAAAAATTAGGTTTGTGTGAAAAAAAGCCTATTTTTGCAGATTATTTGTGCTATTATTTGGTCTATAGAGTTCGAAAATTGTAAATGTATAGGATTATGGAGGGGATTGAGTATGTTTCGAGGTTTGTATGCCGCTACTTCAGGTATGATGGCCTATAATCGACAACAACAAATATTGACAAATAATTTGTCGAATGCTGTTACCCCAGGATTCAAGAGTGATATCACGACCTTTCGAACCTTCCCGCAACAGTTGATTGAAAAAATGGGCGGTCCAAATTCAAATGCGAATTATGCTGGAACGTTGAGTGTTGGCACTTATGCCCAAGAGGCTATCCCACAATTTACGCAAGGTATTTTAAAACAAACTGCAAATACTACTGATTTTGCATTACAAAGTTCTTTTCTTCCTCAGGATTCCCAGACAAATCAAAGGGGAACTCTTGTATTTCAAGTGCAAACTGCAAATAATGAAATTCGCTATACCCAAAATGGTCAGTTCGTCGTTGATCAAACTGGGGTTTTAAGAACAGCAGCTGGTGATCGAGTTTTAAATCGAGCTGGAGAGCAGATTCAATTATCGTCATTAGATTTTAAAGTGGACGATCAAGGTTTGTTAGAAATCGATGGAGTTATTTCTGACTCTCTTTGGATTGGATACGCTTCAGATCCTCTTTCTTTTGTTAAAGAAGGATCTGGTCTACTGCGTTATGAAGGGGCTGCTGAAAATGCACCAGTACTGGCTAGCACTTCAGCAATCGCTGGTACAGGAAGTCCGTTAGTGTCACAAGGATTTCTTGAACAATCCAACGTGGACATGACACGAATTATGACGGATATGCTGAAAACATATCGAGGATTCGAATCGAATCAAAAAGTAATACAAGCATATGATCAAAGCATGCAAAAAGCAGTGACGGAAATCGGACGTGTATAAGGGAGCTAGCAGACAATGATTCAATTACATACTGCAACGTCATCGTTAAAACAACTTACTCAAAAAATGGATACGATTGCACATAATATGTCGAACCTAGATACAACAGCATACAAACGACAAGATGTACTCTTCTCTGATGCGCTAACAAGTGCCATGACTATGCAAGCAGGTCGGTATGAGACTGGGCGTGCTACTCCAAATGGTCTTCGTTTAGGTAATGGCGTTGTACATATGGGAACAACTACATTAAGTGAACAGGGTAGTATTAAGACTACAAATCGTCAATATGACATCGCTTTAATGCAGAAGAATACATTTTTCAGTGTAGGCGCTGGAGATACTTCTTATTATTCTCGAAGCGGAAATCTAGATGTCGCTTTCAATCCACAAGATGGATTTAACTACTTAGTAACAGGCTCAGGTGATCGTTTACTTGATATATCAGGGCAACCTTTGCGGTTTGATGAAGATTTAGATTCTCTACAAATCACAGATCAAGGGCAAGTAATAGCAAGGTTTAAGAATCAGGCAAAGCCAGCTGTTACCTATACTCTTGAGCTAACGCAAATTGACCGTCCTTCTACTATCGTTGAGAATGGCGTGAATCGTTACTCATTTATAGGAAATTTACAGCAGATGACGGCTGATGGTAGTTTTACTCGTCTAAATGGGAATGCCCGTGCAGGACTAGTAACACAAGGCGCTCTAGAACAATCCAATGTTGACATGACTTCGGAAACTACGGAAATGATTGCAACGCAACGATTGATACAATCTACTAGTCGCGCAATCTCATTTGCAGATGATATGCGGGGTCTTATCAATACAATAAATAAATAAAATAAGCCGAATTGCAAGTAAGCAATTCGGCCTTTTTATTTGATGTTATTTTAAATAATCCACTAGTGATGCCGAGTACAAACGACTTGTTGCTGCTAATCCTGCTTGGTAAGTAGCTTCTTCACTCTTCAGACGTGTTAGCACTTCCGCCATATCGACACCTTCAATGGATGAAAGTTTTTTCGTTTGTTCAAGTTTCGTGTCTTCTAAACGATTTTGAATAGATTCCAGACGATTTTTCCTGGCGCCTGCCACTGCTAAAACGTCTGTGATTTGGTCAGTTGCAGCTTTCAATGCATCAAGATCAATATACTGATTAGAAGATAAATTACTTTTCATATCAGCAAGCGTAGTAAATAAATCTCCAATTGCATTATCTACTGGTAAAGTCACCTCTAATGATGTTCCCTTCGCCACTTGAATGACCTTTGGCTGATCTTTTGTAAATAAAGCTTCGCCGTTAACTTCAAAGTTTACAATAGACTGTAGTTCAGTTGTGAGCTCAGTCAATTCATTGTTTATAATATCTCGCTCACCTTTAAACAAAGCATCATTGTTTGCTTGAATACCTAGTTCGTTGATACGTTGCATAATGCCCGACATGGATTGAAGTTTATTATCGACTTCATCTAGAAAGAGTTCCGCTTGGCCTTGATTTTTTTTATACTGCTCTAAATCAGCAAGCTGATGCTTCAATTTCATCGATTGGACAGTTTCACCAGGTGCATCTGAGGGACGCTGACTCTTTTTCCCACTTGAAGCTTGTGCAAAGGTTTCCGTCATTCTCACCATATTCTGTTGAATACGCTGTGTTGATTGGTTATGTAACATTTGATGACTTATTCTCATGCTAAATACTCCTCACTATACGCCCATTCGATTAATAATTGTATCAAGAAGCTGATCGGTTGTTGAGACTAATCGAGCCGCTGCATTATAGGCATGCTGATACTTTATCAAGTTAGACATTTCTTCATCTAGAGAAACACCCATAACCGATTGACGATCTTGTTCTGTTCCATTTTTTGCAAGAATCGCAGTATCTCGTGCACGATTTAAGCTATTTGTTCTTGTTCCAAGTTCGCCAATCATTCCTTGCCATAGTTGATGGTGCTTCTCTTTTTGCTCTTCTACCCTAGTTGAACTTTGACTAGAAAGTGGATTTGATGCTGCTGTAAAGCTAACATTTAATTCTTGTAAATTGTTTTTAAATGCAGCGATAGTTTCTTTTACTTTACTAATTCCTGCTAGAGCTCCAGAATCAACTTGGGTAGTAGATGTAAATGAATTGAGGATTTCTTTGCCAGCAATCAATCCAATCCCATTTTGCAGTTGGAGTGAAATCATTCCTTTTTCACCAGGAGTTACTCGAAGTCCAACTAATCCAGATAATTGATCAATCAATCGATCTCGTTGATCCATCGCATCGTTATCTTTTCCTCCTGAACGATAAATCACATCATTTAACCCAGAAATTGAGATGAGTAAAGAATTTGCTTGCTCCCGTGTAACAACTTCCTGTTCATTTAATCTTGATTCAATTGCATTTATTTCATTTTCTAGATGTGAAGCAGTTTCTACAAAACTTTTAAATCGCTCATTCAGTACTGCCTTAGAACCTGAGTCATTGGGATTTGTAATGACAGTCTCCCAGGCATCCCAAACATCTTGCATGGCTTTTTGCATGTTTCCATCATTTGAGCCTTGCATTAGCTTTTCAAGCTCACCTAATGCGGATGCTTGCATTGATAAGTCCCCTGCTTGTGCAGATTGCCCCCAGAACTTACTATCAAGAAATTGATCACGTAATCTAGTGATGGAATCCGTTAATACACCAGTGCCTAATTGGCCATTAGGTGATTGAGTAGTGAAAACTTGGGTAGGCGTCGAAGAAGTAGCACCTACACTTTGTCTAGAATAGCCAGGAGTAGCAGCGTTCGTCATATTGTGACCCGTTGTATTTAATTGTGTTTGGGCAGTCGTAATGCCACGCTTTCCAACTTCAAGTCCGTGAAACGTAGACATCTTTTGTCCTCCTACTAGGCTTTAAAATCAAATGCAACTGAACGTCCTGGAGTTGCTTGATTGCCTGGTTGATACGATTGGGATTCATTCTGTTCTGTAATTTGTCCAAGTAAATACCGGGTAAATTGCAGCGCATCTTCTAATAATTGCTGATTAGTTTTTAACTGCTCTCGAAGCTGTTTCTGAAAACGTTGCATTTCTACTATAACTTCATCTGGCTGAGGAAGAATTTGCTGTTTTTCTAGTGTAGAAAGTTCTTTAAGAATAGTAAGTTCTTGTTTATTTAAGGTTTCTAACCTCTCTAATTCTCTTGTGGTTATCGCCTGTTCTTTTTCAATGGCTAATTCTACTAATTGTTTCACAAGAGCAAGTAATTGATTTCCTACATCACTCATTTTGATTCTCCTTGTTTTCCAAACCAAAAATCACTTATATCTGTAGCAATCTTCTTTGTGTCGATTTTGTAGGTTCCCTCTTCAATTTGTTGTTTAATCATAGTAACCTTCTCTTGTCGAACAGCTGCCTGCGAAACTTTATGAAACATCTCCTGTGCTTGGCTAGAAATCTGAACGTGATCTTCACCAGTTGTCGCCAAGGTCGGTTTTACCTGCTGAACTTTTTGCGCCTTATTATATGATTGAACTTGGGGAAAATTCCCGGTTTTCTCTACATTCATTTCCTTCACCACCTTAATTAAAGTATCGGCTGATTCACCAGTTTGTTTAGCTTTTATTGTACTTTAAATTCTGTCACCATGACACGAACAACTTTTTCGCTTGGTATAATCTCTTGCACGGCTTCTTTCATCCGGCTCTCAAGTGTTTCAAGCCCTTGCTCTCCCTGCAGTTCTTGTCTCTCGAGACTTGTCATAGTAGAGATAACTGCGGCTCGCACTTCAGGAGCATAGTTATCCAATACTTCCCTACCTTCAACTTTGTCTAATTCAATTGCGAACTGAACTACCGCAAACTCATTAGAAGCAAGGTTTGTTGTAATTGTGTCAGTCAAAAAACGCTTTAGCGCGATTTCTTCAATCTCTTTTGCTGCTTTCGCTTCAACTTGCTTCTCTTGATAGTAGCCATATCCAAAGTATCCACCAATAGGCAGGGCTAATGCGATAAGAACTACTAGTATTATTTTTTTCATTATTCTACTCCCCTGCAGTTTGCTCTACAAATCGAGAAATCACAATTTCTACTCTGCGATTTTCATTTCGTCCAGCTTCTGTATCATTTGAAGCAATTGGTCGGTATTCTCCATACCCTGTAGCGCTAAAGAGTCTTGGATCTAAGTCTTTATTTTCCAAAACAATTTTCATGAAATTAATGGCACGAGCTGAACTTAATTCCCAGTTCGTTGCATATTGCCTTTTGTCTGTTGGAATATTATCAGTGTGCCCCTCAATGTAGACAGTACGCGGAACTTCCGACTCAAACATTTGCGATAGCTCTCTAGCAATTGTCGCAGCAGGGGAACTTAAATCAGCACTACCCGATTCGAATAATATTCCTTCTCCAATCTTCACAATCAATCCTCTATCATCGATTTCAGTTGTAAGCGGTGGGTTTAAGTCTGCTTCATCCGCAAAATTAAGCAGAGCTTGTTCCATCTCTTCAAGTTCTTGCTGATCTTGTACAGCCGAGAACAAATCTTCTCCTTCTAGCTCCGTATCAGAAGTTCCACCTGCACCGGGCTCAGTTTCTGTATCATCTTCTATAGCTTCCTCATCAACGATTGAAGGAATCTCAGAGGACGTTCCATCATCTTCTGAATCAGTTGGTGAATTCGAATCTAAAATTCCAGTTCCTCCACTAAGTTCACTAGCAAATGACTCTGCAACTGCTTCAAACTTCTTCGCATCGATTTGACTTGAAGCAAAGAGAACAATAAATAGGGCAAGTAGGAGAGTCAAAATATCCGCGTAAGGAATGAGCCAAGATTCATCTATATGTTCATCATGTTTCTTTTTACGCTTCAACTTCTTCACCTACTTTGGCTTTTCCTTCCACTTTCAAATCGCGCTCTTTAGAAGGCAAGTAAGTCTTTAGCTTTTCTTCGACAACGCGAGCAGGTAGCCCCTCTTGAACCGCAAGTATACCTTCTATCATGATTTGCTTAATCTGAGCTTCCTTTGCTGTCTTCTGTTTTAGTTTATTAGCAAATGGATGCCACATGACATAACCAGAGAAAATACCGAACAGTGTTGCAATAAAGGCTGCTGAAATAGACTTTCCTAATAACGCTACATCTTCTAGGTGACTCAGCGCTGCAACAAGTCCGATAACAGCTCCTAGTACACCGAGTGTTGGCGCATATGTACCAGCTTGAGTAAAGATTTTAGCCCCAACTGCATGACGTTCTTCCATCGCCGCGATGTCTTCTTCAAGTAAATCTCGTATCATATCCTGTGACTCTCCATCGACTACCATACGAAGCCCTCGCTTCAAGAACTCATCGTCAGTCTCCTCACTTGCATTCTCAAGCGCTAAAAGACCTTCACGACGGGCTATAACAGTCCATTGAGAAAATAGTGGAATTAATTCTCTTACAGAGTATGTAGAGGATTCTTTAAAAATAATTCCGAACAATTTCGGGATTTTTTTGAATTCATCCATGGGAAATGCAATTAAAATACAAGCAAGTGTCCCAGCAAATATGATGACAAGCGCTGCTCCATTCAATAAAACTGCAGGACTTGAACCTTTCAATATCAATCCACCGACTAAGACAACAAAGGCAAATATAAAACCAAACCATGATGTGCGATCCATTGCTGACACCTCTTTCTTAAACGGTAACTGTTCCAGTCATCATTGTTTTCCATGTATCTCGTAATTCGCGTACTAAGTCTTCTGCGAGCGCTAGAGTCTCTTGATTATTCGTCGTATTCGCTTCTATCAATTTTTCGTTTATAAACATATACAATGCATCTAAATCTTTAGAGATTGGAATATCCATATCCAATGTGATTCGAAACTGTGTGATAATAGCCTGTGCCTTTACTAGGTGAATATGTTTTTGCTCAATATTCTTTTCTTCAAGTGCACGTGAGGCTAATTTTATAAATTTCAAACATCCGTTATAAAGCATCAACGATAATTCTTGTGGTGAGGCTGTTTGAACAGCGTTGGTTTGATAAATCTGAGAAGCATTATACACGCTGGCTTCCTCCTTTTAATTTCTACTATCTATATAAGACCCATGGTGATCAGGTGCAGGACGATATGCTTGAGATACTCGCTTTTTTGAACGAATCATCTGGACATTCGTTTGTATCATTCCAAAAATAGACGTCATTTTTCCTTGAACTACTTTATCAAGTTCAACTAACTCCGGTTGTTTTAGAATTGCTCTTTCCTCCGGATGAAGTTGAGAGAGTTCGTTTAAAATTAATTGACGCTGTTCCAATAATTGATCGATTCTTTCTATCCCACTTTCGCCAACAACATCTGAAGGCGTCGTCTCAAGCATAGAATCACAGAGCGTGTTAAGCTCCCACGTGAGGGTGACAAGTCGCTCTATTTGATGCATCATCTTAGAAACCACCCATCATATTTTGTTGTATCCAACTACTTTGTTGATTCATCTGATTCATTGCGCGTTCCATTGCTGAGAACTGCTTCCAATAGCGCTCTTCTATACCTACAAGGCGATCTTGCCAGACACGAATTTGAGTGTCCATCGTTTTTAAACGCTGAGTGAGAATACTGTTATCTGTAGTTGAAGTTGGAGAGCCTGCCCGAGAACTCAATTTTCGAATTGAATCATTTACTTCTTTATACACACGCTCAGCTACACCTGTAGCGCCTGTTTTTGTAGTGAACAATTGCATCACTTCTTCAGGTTTTTCAGCCAATGCTGCTCTTAGCTTCGTTTCATCTATATTAAGCTTTCCACCTTCTCGGAAATTTCCCGTAGTGATTCCGATAGAAGATAAAGTATTTAGACTACCCGTCGGAAGTCCTGTCACAGGATCTGCAAATGCGCGGCGTAGTTTGGTGAGTGTATCCCTCAAAATGGGATCTGCTCGTAACAGCCCACTTTTAGCTTTTTCATCCCAAAGTTTTGCTTCTGTCTCTGTCAGGTCTTTTCTCTGTTCATCCGTTAAAGGTGGGAAGTCACGATACTTTGTTTCCGCCACTTGTTTTTCAAACTTCTCAATCATTTCATTGTAGGCAGTAATGGCTTTTTTAATTGCTTGGAAAGGAGCTTCTGTATCAGTAGAAACAGTAATCGTTGAGTTGCCTATAGCTTTTAGTTCGATTGTCACTCCATTTATAGTAGCTGTGTTTGTCGAGAGATTTGTGACTGGAATACCATCATACGTGAAACTACCATTTGTAGCCTTTCCAACATTTGAGGATGAGCTTGTTGCTGTATTGATAGATGAAATTGATTCTCCTGTAATCCGTTCTCCTAATTCCGTACTACTAAATTCTAGGGAAAAGTTCTGTGCCTCGCCCATCCCTTTCGTTGAAATAAAGAAACGTGAAGTAGTCGTATCAAATCCTGCACGAAGTTCTGTAGTCTTTCCTGAAGTAGTAGATTGAAGTCTTGAAGCGACATGTGCCATTGTCATCGTTTCGGTTACTTCAATTGGATCCCCTACTGCATTACCAGCTGCATCTTTAATAACGATGGTTCCTGCTGTCCCAATTTGAGAAGTAGAGAGCGTCTTTGTTCCATCGGCTTGTTTTAAGTCTGTGGCACTATGTAGTTTTGCCCCTTGAGCTAAAGATTGAACAGTGACTTGATAGCTTCCTGCAACTGCACCACTCGATGCTTTTGCGGTTGCAGAAGTCCCAGTTGTGGTAGCACTAAATGCATTAAACGCACTACTAAAGCGAAGTCCTTCAAAAGCAGACCTGAAACTTGCTAGTGCTAAGTTCGTTTCACGATAGGCATCTTTTTGCCACTCGGTCCAAATTTTTGTTTGTTTTAATTTATCGAGCGGCAATTTTTCAGCCATCATCATTTCTTTCACCATATAATCAATATCCATGCCGGACCCTAAACCAGTTATACGCATGTAACTACCTCCTTGCTCATAATCGTTTGTCGACCATTAACCCTAGTCGTTGAAGAATGGCGGCTTGATAATCGAGAATTTTTTTACTTGGAATTTCGCGGATCACTTCATCAGACTCTGCATTTACGACCTGTACATAATAATCATTCAAGTCTTCATGGTAGTGAAAGCGGACTTGAGTTGTGTGAGGCTCTAACCATTTAGCAAATTGATTTACTTTTTCTCTCACTTCATCTCTTGTTAGCTCTGCCTTATCAGTGTTTGAAAACTGTATCTGCTTTTCTGTTTTCGCTTCTTTTTGAATTACTGTCTTTTCAGGAAAACTAACTGCTTGGATATCCATGAGTCCATCCGCTCCTTTGTAGCTCATTACTAGTTCTATCGGCTAAATTTGAAAAAAGTTTAGATAAAAAAAGAAGGATGAATGAATCATCCCTCTTGTTAAATAAAATTTGCCATTTTTTTTGTAACGCCAGTTACCCAATAGTTGTTTAAACCAGTTGGATCATTGCTTGCTCCAACCGGTGCATACTTCGCACCGATTTGAGAAATTGTTGTAAGCCCTTGATTTAAATAGTTTCGACGTAGATTACTTGCCATCGCTTCAATACTTTCTTGAAGTGTTGAATAGGTGCGTAACCCGTTCGGTCCCATCATTCCAGCAACATTATTTTTTTCATGAATTGCTCGCGATGTCCCATTTCCGGTTTCATGTTGAGCAATTGAAGCTAAAAACTTTGGGTTTAAATCATACTTCTTTCCTGCTGCAATAAAGTCTTTAGCAGTGCCAGACAATTTCCCGCTTAGTTTATTCTCCATATCTAGCAAACTAATAGCTTGAAAAGATAATGGAGTGCTTCCATTTGATGGTGAAGTGACTTGTTCAGTTGGTGAAAGTGTTGGAACTTCTGGTCCAAGAGTACTCCAGTAAACGGGAGAATCTTTTTGAACTTGATTGGAAGCAAGAGATACCCAGTTCGCTGTCGGATCTGAAGACATGACGGAGTTAAGCATTGTCGAGAACAAAGCTGTCTGGGTTTGTCCATTTTTCTGTGAAGAAACTATTTGACGTGGTTGTGATAAAGTTTGCATGGTCTTTAAATAGAACCAGTTGGAATCAATGAGCGACGTCATAGGAGACTCCTTTCTCTTAGTGTTTCTTTTATCATACGGAATCTAGCTCATGGTTGCGAGGATTTTTTGACTTTCCCAATAAAAAAAGCCTCCCGAAGGAGACTTGTTTTAGAAATTAACGAAGTAATTGAAGTACTGCTTGTGGCTGTTGGTTAGCTTGTGCAAGCATCGCTTGAGAAGCTTGAGTCAAGATGTTGTTCTTAGTGAACTCCATCATTTCTTTAGCCATATCTACGTCACGGATACGTGATTCAGCAGCAGTCACGTTCTCAGAAGCTGAAGCCAAGTTATTTGTTGTGTGGTTCAAACGGTTTTGGTAGGCACCTAATGTAGAACGACCAGTAGAAACTAAATTAATTTGTGTATCGATAGTTCCAATAAGTGTAGAAGCTGTAGCCGAATCCGTTACGCTTGCAGCAGTAAGTGACCCTACAGCAGTTTCAACAGCTGTTAAATCGATACCAGATGTTGCAAAGTTTAATGTCATTACTTCAGATGCATCAGCACCGTTTTGAATCGAAACAGATCCAGCACCACCGCTACCAGCTGTTGCATCAAGTAAATTTTGACCATTGAACTTTGTATTATCCTTAATTGTAGTAATTTCAGAACCTAATTGCGCCAACTCTCCACCAATCGCATTGCGCTCATCAGCACTGTTTGTATCATTTGATGCTTGTACTGCTAGTTCACGCATACGTTGAAGAATTTCGTGAACTTCACTTAAAGCTCCGTCAGCTGTTTGAATCATCGATACGCCATCTTGTGCATTACGTTGCGCTTGCTCAAGACCACGGATTTGGTTGCGCATTTTCTCAGAGATTGAAAGACCAGCTGCGTCGTCTGCACCTTTGTTGATACGTTGACCAGAAGATAATTTCTCCATTGAGTTTTGTGCTGCGCCAGATACTTGGCCCATTTGGCGGTGCGTGTTAAGTGCTGCTAAGTTGTTATTGATAATCATGATTTCTACCTCCATGTAGATGTAATGTTAGGGTTCGACATCCTTGTCTTTTCACCCTACATACCTTTTATCGGAAGATAAAAAAAAATGTTTAGTTATTTTTCGAATTATTTTTTCAAGTGCTTTAATAGGTCCATCGAAATACGAGCTGCTTGATTTTCTTTTCGGATTTCTTCATAGATTTCTTGGCGATGAACAGCAACTGTTTTAGGGGCATTTATTCCAACTTTTATTGTTTCTCCTTCAAGTGCAGTGATGATGACTTCAATATCATTGCCAATTCGAATGCTTTCTCCAACTTTTCTTCCTAGAACTAACATTTAAGCATCCCCTTTCAAGGGATGCTTAACAGATAATGTTGGATCTTGTTGTATGTATTGAAGTGCTTTTTTTGATTTTAAATTTAAGAGTAAGGGTGCCTTCAAATTTGTGGTTGAGGTCTCAAGACTTTGTTTAAGCGTTACAAGTGTTAACAGAATGACATCTTCAGACGATTCTACACTTAACTTGTCCTGAATCGTCGCTTCAATATGAACCGAGTATTCCGGAACCAGTTTAAATGGATCAATAGCTAAAAATCCGACTTCGCCACGTGGTGATTGCAGTTCGTAAAAAGTAGCATTAAAAGGGAGATCTAAGGGTGTTAAAGTAAGCTCTCTCAAATCTTCAAAGCCTAATAAACCCTCTGGAAATTCAAAAGTTTCGTTCATTATTATACTCCTCACATTGAGACAACGTTCCGCATCTCAGGTAGTTTCTTTTGCATGATTGTCGTAAAAGCAGTAACAAGCTTCGGATCAAATTGCGTCCCAGCATTTTCTTTAATTATACGTAAAGCTTCCTCCGGTGAACGCTTGCGCTGATACACCCTATTAGTTGTCATGGCGTCATACGTATCAGCAATTGCCATTATTCGTGCAGACAAGGGTATTTCTTCTCCAATCAGTCCGGTTGGATAGCCATTCCCATCAAAGCGCTCATGATGGTATAAAATTGCATCTCGAATCGTTTGATTTCTCATTACCGGTGCGTGTTGTAATAAATCCATACCAAGTTGAGGGTGCTTCTTAATTTCACTGTACTCCTGCACAGTTAAAGAATCTGGTTTGATTAAAATAGCATCGGGAATAGCAATTTTTCCAATATCGTGTAATAGACCAGCTACGTATAGGTTTTGCTGAAATTCAGCATATAAATTTAGCTCTTTCGCTATCCAAACTGATTTTTCAGCTACATTTCTCGAATGTTGCGCAGTATAGTGATCTCGCATTTGAATAGTCTGAAGTAGTGAATAAATACTTTTCATTTCAGTACTTCGTGCTTCTTGCAGTATTTTTAATGCAGACAACGAGAAGATTCCAATTCCAATATAAAGTGCACTAATTACTGCGAGCATTGACCAATTATGTGAGGTGAATGCCTCTGAATACGTATAATAACGCAGTCCTATAAAAATAACCGCCATTAAAAAAATATAAATCCTTCGGTTAAACAACAAACTATAGCCGAATATCAGTACATAATATAATTCTGGCCCCATATGATTGGGAATAAGAACATGCTCCACCCAGAAAACAATAGGTGTAAACAAAACCATTAGAAAAGTTAAAAGTTCTTTTCGTTCTGCAAACGATAAGATGGCATCTATTAACACTACTCCATAACGAGGAGCAGCAATTTTTTCAACTTCGAGATCAGTGCGCGAAACAAAACTGTTCATGGGCTCCTCCGAGAAAATAGACCTTTGTATACGTATTATCGGATAATTCTATAAATAGTTTAGTATTTTTTTAATCTTAACTTGTTTTTATCAAACATTAAATAATTCTAAAAATAAAATATTGTAAATAAATAAATAAATAGAACCCGAAGCAAGATGCCCCGGGTTCTGTACCACGCTCATTTATTTTATTTTAGTCTTGTCCAATCAATTCAAGTTCCACTGGGATATTTGCTTCTACTTCTTCCCCAGCTAACACTTTCATTGCTGTTTCGACACCAATCTCACCAATCATCGCTGGTTGTTGTGCGATTGTTCCTGCTAGACGACCATCTTCTACTGAAGCGACTGCATCATCTGTAGCGTCAAAGCCTACAACGACGATGTCTTTACCAGCTGCTTCGATTGCTTCAAGTGCTCCAAGTGCCATTTCATCGTTGTGTGCGAACACACCCGTGATGTCAGGGTTAGATTGCAAGATGTTTTCCATTACAGATAAACCTTCTGCACGGTTGAAGTTCGCTGTTTGTTTTGCAACGACATCTAGTTGGTCTGCTGCTACTGAGTTAAATCCTTCTCCACGCTCACGTGCTGCAGAAGAACCTGGTACACCTTCAAGCTCTGCTACTTGTGCGCCTTCACCAACTAGAGATACCAAGTATTCTCCAGCCATTTGGCCACCTGCTGCGTTATCAGATGCTACGTGTGCAACAACTTCTCCACCTTCAGCAGAACGATCAAGCGTGATTACTGGAATACCTGATGCGTTTGCAGATTCAACTGCCGCTGCTACTGCTGCAGAATCCACTGGGTTGATCAAAATAAAATCAACGCCTTGTTGAATCAAGTCTTCCACGTCAGAGGCTTGCTTCGAAGCATTGTCTTGTGCGTCTACCACTGTCATTTCCGCTCCAAGTTCTTCTGCTTTTGCTTCAGCGCCATCTGTTAACGTGACGAAGAATGGGTTATTCAATGTAGATACTGAGAAACCAATCGTTGGTGTTTCATTCGTTGATTCTGTGTCTCCTGATTCGTTCGACGATGTTGGTGAATCCAATGAACATGCTGCAAGGAATAAGACTGCTGCAAGACTTACTAGTACCCAAATTTTCTTCATAGTGTTCTCTCCCCTTAAATAAGTTTTTTGCGATCAATCAAGACCGCGAATAGTATGACAAGTCCTTTTACAACTTGCTGGAAAAAGGACGAAACCCCAATAAGATTTAACCCGTTGTTTAGAACACCAATGATCAGTGCTCCGATTAATGTACCGACGATCCAACCACGCCCGCCTGTTAGACTTGTGCCTCCAAGAACGACTGCTGCGATTGCATCAAGTTCAAACATTTGTCCGGCTGTTGGCTGTGCAGAGTTTAGACGTGACGTCAAAATAAGGGCTGCGAGTGCCGATAAGAAACCTGTTAAAGAATAAACATAAATTTTGATACGACCTGTTTTAATTCCTGATAGTTTTGATGCCTCTTCGTTTCCACCAACTGCATAGACGCGGCGACCGAATGTTGTTTTCTTTAAAATGAAGTAAAGTATTCCAAAGCTGATCAACATTGTGACGACTGGTACAGGAATTCCTAAGAAATAGCCTTTCCCAAGCATTTGGAATGTCAATGAATCACCCAATCCTGAAATTGGACGACCTTCTGTATACACAAGTGTCAACCCACGATAGATGGTCATCGTTGCAAGTGTTGCGATAAAGGGTGCGACATTCCCTTTTGCAATTAATACACCGTTCACTGCACCGAGTAGTGCACCTAGAATCAATCCGAGTAACATTGCTAAGATTGGGTCCGTTCCACCTGCCATCATTCCAGCAGTCACTGCGCCTGTTAGGGCTAAAATCGAACCGACCGATAAATCAATACCACCAGTCAAAATAACAAATGTCATCCCAAACGCGATAATCGCATTGATTGATACTTGGCGAAGAACGTTCAATAAGTTGCTCACTGACAAGAAGTCAGGATTTAAAATCGTGATAATGGTAACAATCAAAAACAGTCCAAGGAACGGAACCAATTTTTGAATCAACCCTTGTTTCGATGCGGTTGTACTAGACACGTGTTCCACCTCCTGTTGCGTAATTCATAATCGTTTCTTGCGTCAGGTCTTTGTTGTCGAGCTGCGCTGTGAGTTTGCCTTCATGCATGACGAGCACACGGTCCGCCATTCCAAGAACTTCCGGAAGTTCGGAGGAAATCATGACAATCGCGACTCCCTTTTCAGCAAGTTCATTCATAATCGAATAAATTTCTTTCTTCGCCCCGACATCCACACCTCGTGTTGGTTCATCCAAAATTAAAATAGAAGGATTCGTCCCTAACCATTTCGAGAGAACAACTTTTTGTTGGTTCCCCCCACTGAGTGACTTCACAGGCAGTTCCGGGCTTGATGTGCGAATACCCAACCGTTCTTTCATTCGATCAAACAGTGCACGCTCTTTTTTCGCCGACATCAATCCATTTGAAGAAAGGGTGGGAAAATTCGAAAGACTAATGTTTTGTTCCACGCTAAAATCGAGAATCAAGCCTTCACTTTTCCGGTCTTCAGTCACGTACGCGAGCCCGTGTCCAATTGCATCATGCGGTGTTCGAATTTTGACGGACTTGCCGTTGATTTTGACTTTTCCAGCCGTCGCTTTTTTGTAGCCAAACAAAGATTGGACGATTTCTGTGCGACCTGCTCCCATAAGACCAGCAAGTGCGACAATCTCTCCTTGTTTCACTTCAAAACTCACGTCTCTAAAATACGGATCTCGAGTCAGTCCACTTACTTCTAAAATTGTGTCACCTAGAGTTGCAGCACGTTCTGGAAAACGATCCCCTAGGGCACGGCCGACCATCATCTGAACAATTTCATCGAAGTTTGTCTCCGCAATTCGTTTCACGCCAACCCACTGGCCATCACGAAGAACTGTGATGCGGTCACAAATCGCAAAGATTTCTTCCATGCGGTGGGAGATATAGATGAATGCGACACCTTTGTCTTTTAGTGCGCGCACGGTTTTAAAGAGTTGTTCAATCTCACGGTCTGTAAGTGCTGCTGTCGGTTCATCCATGATGATGACTTCTGCATTTGAAGACAGCGCACGGGCGATTTCCACGATTTGCTGCTGACCAACGGACAATGTCGCTGCTTCAGCAGATGGATCAATGTTTAGACCGAGCTCAGCAAGACGTTGCTTCGCTTCTGTTTCCATCTTCTTCGTCTTCAAGATGCCTGTTTTCCCTAGTGTTTCTTCTTTTCCTAAAAACAAGTTTTCAGCAATGGATAGATAAGGCAAGATGTTAAGTTCTTGGTGAATAACTGCGATGCCTGCCTCTTCTGCTTCTTGAGGCGATTTGAAAGCAACTTCTTGGCCCTTCCACGTAATCGCTCCCTCATCTTTAGGGTGAATGCCTGTCAACACCTTCATCATCGTCGACTTCCCAGCCCCGTTTTCTCCCATCAGTGCGTGGATTTCTCCAGGCTCAAGGTCGAACTCGACATCTCGCAAAACGGTGTTACCGTTAAACGCTTTTGTGATTCCCTTCATGTGAAGCATACTGTTCACCTCCGCTTAAAAAATGACTCCGGACTGTAAAATGATATTGGCATACGGCGTTGCTTCGCCGGTGCGAATAATGACTTTGGCGTGTTTGGTTTGTTCTTTAAATGCTTCATGCGAAACGTATGTTAATTCAAATTGACTGTTTAGTACGTGAAATACATCCTCATTGAATTGAGGTAGCTCATTTGCCACTATGGCTTTTTCAGTTTGGAAGTCTTCAGTGACCGCTTTCACGATATCAAGAAACGCTGGTTTTCCAAGCGTGTAGGAAAGGTCAATACACTTCACACCATCTGGAATGGGTAGGCCACAGTCTGCGATAACGAGTTGATCCGTATGTCCCATCTGCGCTAACATTCCAGCTAGCTCACGGTTTAAAATTCCTTGCTTCTTCATCGTGTCATCCTTTCATCTACAGCGGCTCGTTTTGGCATTCCTGTTTGTGCACCAAGCGCTTCAACCGAAAGTGAGGCAGCTGCGTTTGCGAATTCGATGGATTTGGCGAGTTCCCAGTTTTGACTCAGTCCATATGCAAGTGCTCCATTAAACGTATCCCCTGCTCCGGTCGTATCAACCACTTCGACTGGGTAACCGGTTACATATACAGCATCCGACTCCCCAGGATACATTGCCCCGTCTTTCCCAAGTGTTACAATGACTTGGTTTTGGAAGGATTGGATTGCTTTTTTCCACTCTGCTCCCCAAATAGTTTCAGCTTCTGATTCATTTGGTGTAAGTAGAGCTCCGTACTGTAGTAAACCTTCATGAAAGACGTCAGTTGGTGCTGGGTTTAAAATCGCTTGGACGTTATGTTCTTTGCAGATAGCAAGACCTTTTTCCACCATTCCCACTGGAATCTCTAATTGGAAGACAACCACTTTGCTTTGAGGAATGATTCGTTCCATCTCTAGGACCATTTCTTGTTCCCATTCGTGATTCGCTCCAGGTACTACGATGATGCGGTTGTCTTGATCAGAAACTAAGATGTTTGCAATGCCTGTTGGCTTGTCGACACGTTTAATAGAAGCAGTATGAATACCTTCGTTTTGAAGATTCTCTGTTAGTTCCCTGCCAAATGCATCATTCCCCACAACACCGAGCATCGTTACGTCTGCTCCAAGCCTTGCTGCTGCCACTGCTTGATTCGCACCTTTCCCTCCTGGAATCGTTGCAAACAAATCACCGAGACGCGTTTCGCCTTGTTTTGGAAAATTATCTGTGCGGACAACGAGATCCATATTAATGCTTCCAATGACTGTAATCATGATGTCTCACTCCTTGTTGTTCCGCGGTGAACAATTTCAACCGGAACTTCGTAATACATTTTTTCGAGTGGTTCGTTTTCCACTTGTTTAATCAGTATCCGAGCAGCCATCGCGCCAAGTTTATAAATATCTTGTCTGACAGTCGAAAGCGGCGGGGACAACATTTCGCCCAGTTGAATACCATCAAATCCAATAATCTGAATATCCGAAGGAATGTGTAGCCCAAGTTCCGTACACGCTCGAATAGCTCCAAGTGCTGCTACATCACTACTTGTGACAATCCCATCCACTTCTTTATGCGGTGTTAGATAGGCTTTCACTTTCTCATAGGACTCATCAAAATGGAAGTTTGCTTGAATATGGTGATGCGCAACATCTGTCACACCGAGCATCGCTTCTTCAAATCCTTGTTTTCGTTCACTCGCAGATTGAATGTGGTCTGGCCCTTCTACAAAAAGAAGCTCTTTGCAACCGGAAGCAATCAAGCTTTTCGTGCTATCTTTTACTCCTTGGCGGTTACTAGAGATGACACATGGAATCGAAGCATCAATCGGGCGATCGAGTGCGACCATTGGTTTTTTTAATTTCATGTAGAGGTCACGGTTTTGCTGACTTGATGTCACAATGAAACCCGCAACATACTTTTTTTCTAGCGTTTCGATATAATTGCGTTCTTTTACTGGGTTTTCATCTGAGTTACATAATACGACTGTGTAGCCATAAGTAAGTGCAACGTCTTCTACTGC
Organism: Chryseomicrobium imtechense; assembly: GCF_041475995.1. Lineage (NCBI taxonomy): Bacteria > Bacillati > Bacillota > Bacilli > Caryophanales > Caryophanaceae > Chryseomicrobium > Chryseomicrobium imtechense. Next base: position 120,445 of record NZ_JBGOBM010000005.1, read on the forward strand.
TCGCGCGAGTTCTGGGAAGAACGGGTTAGTAATGTCAGGTAAGATCAAACCAATCAGGTTGGATTGTTTTGTCGTCAAGCTTCGTGCAACCGCATTCATTTCATAGTTCAGTTCGCTGATCGCTTTTTGAACCGCTTGTGCCGTTTCGACGCTGACGTATCCTTTTGCATTTAAGTAGCGAGAAACCGTGGCGACAGATACCCCCGCATGTTTTGCTACGTCTCGTATAGTCGCCATTTGGTTGCCTCCTTCTAAAATCACTGTATGTGTAACCGGTTACACATAGAATAAAGCGTCCCATCTTACGTGTCAAGAGGAGAAAATTCTGGATATAATGGAAGTTGAACAAAGTAAGAGGACTACCTGAAGGAATCTCATGAAGTTTGAAAGGAGTTTTCATGACTAACTTACTTTTAATTAGACACTGCTCAGCAACAGGGCAACAATCTGATGCTCCACTGACTGTTGAAGGTTTTCAACAAGCAAAAGAACTTAGCCAGCATCTTGAAAGCTATTCGGTTTCGAAAATCATTTCTAGTCCGTACCTTAGAGCTGTTCAAACGATTGAACCGTTTGCGAAACATTTTGATATTCCTATTCACCTCGACGCTCGTCTACAAGAAAGAATTTTGAGCTCATCAGATTTACCAGATTGGATGGAAAAACTGGAAGAGACATTCAATAATTTTAACTTAAAATTTGAAGGCGGAGAGTCTAGTGCTGAAGCTTTAAATCGTATTGAACAATGCTTGAAGGAAATCAAAGTGGAAGATAATAGCTTCGTAGTAGTTGTTACTCACGGAAATCTAGCATCCCTCTTACTCACTTCACTCGATACGAACTTTGGTTTTGAAGGATGGCGTAATATGCCTAACCCTGCCATTTATAAACTAAGCCAAGGAAGTAGCTCTAAAGTACATTTAGCTACAAAATGAGACAACCACTGGGGTTGTCTCATCAATTCACTCTGCCCAACGAACAATGCTGGCACGTAAAAACTCCGCAGCTCCTGGTGCATGTTGATTATAATAGGAAGCAAACCGTTCATCTGCCACATACATTTCACCTAAGCCTTTATGGGCATCGGCTGTATACTGTGGCCATGTATAACTGAGCCAGGATTTGTGAAGTGCAACCAGTTCCTTTGCATCCTCAGATTCGACAGTGTGATTGTTAGCTGCTCGTTTTAGTGTCTCAAAAATCTTTTGCTCCACTGCTTGCATCTCTGCAAACGATTCTTCTGATAAGCCCATCACCTTCGCATTACTCGCATCCACCAGCTCATCGCCATACTTTTCTCGAATTTCTTCCCCATAGTGGTGTTCATTGTCTTCAAGTAAACTCTTTTTCAACCCTGTGAATTTTTCACCGTTCGTCATACTCGTTCCTCCTCGTTTCGCTTCGATTGTTTTATCAAGAGTTTCAAGCACTTCCGCGATTCTTTGCTGTTTTTTCAAAAGCAACTCCCTATGACCTTCAAATGCTGAAAGGTCATCAAACTCTGGAGAATTTACTAGCTCAGCAATCACTTGTAGCGGAAATTCAAGTTCTCGAAAAAACAGAATTTGCTGAAGGCGATCCACTTCGAAATTTGAATATAGACGATAGCCAGCTTCTGAAACCGTCGCTGGCTTTAACAACCCGTGAAACATACCAACATTAAAAGTTTTCTATACCATGGCCCTCCCACTTCAAGAACAAAAAGTCCAGGAAATGATGAACCACCTACTAAAAAACCAATTACGAACACTACCAATAAAAATAATTGCACAATAGAACTCCTCTGTTTGTGATGAAATAAATGTGTACTCTTATTCTACCGTGCGATTTCTATCTAGACCAGTATTCATATAATCAATAGACATCGTTTCTAATATGCGTCAGTGCTGGGATGTTTGTCCGTGCAGACTCAACGAGTTCCCATTTTAAGTCGGCAATCGTAACACCTTCTCCTTCGGAAGCCCTTGCCACCACTACTCCCCACGGATCGATAATCATACTATTACCAAAACACTCTTTCCCAGGATGATACGTCCCGTGCTGACCCGCCGCAATCACATAGCATTGATTTTCAATAGCGCGGGCACGAAGAAGTGGTTCCCAGTGAAGCATGCCCGTATAACGTGTGAAAGCTGCGGGAACAAACAAAATCTTTGCCCCCTGTTTCACATACTGCCGGTAAAGTTCCGGAAAACGAAGGTCATAACAGATACTTAGGCCAGCTTTGCCAAACGGAAGTTCCACAGTTTCAAGAGTTGATCCTGCCTCAAAAAAATCTGACTCTTTGTGTGTAGATACACCTGGAATATCAATATCGAACAAATGAATCTTTCGGTAACGCCTCGAAAGATCTCCGTCCGGAAAAACAACATAACTTGTATTATAGGACTTCGTATCAGAATAGGTTTCGGTTATACTGCCGACATGAATGAAAAGGTTCAACTCTTTTGCGAGCTGTTGAAACAACTGGGTTGTTTGCCCAGTAGGAATTTCTTCTGCTGGATGAATCTTTTCAGCATCTTGCCCTAAGAAATTGCAATTTTCGGGAAGAGATACGAGTTCTGCTCCAGCGGTTGCTGCTTCTCGAATGAATCTCTCAATTTTTTTTAAATTTTGTTGTTTATCTTGTCTCGAATTCAATTGGATGACTGCTACTTTCACCAACTCACACCTTTCCACTCTATTTCGTCACACTATGCCATCGGTCGGGGGGGCGAATCCCTCCAGGGTCGTAATTCTATTACAGCTTATCTTGGTTTCTCTGATAAGGCTCTGCTATTTCAATTGATTCTTCATACGGCGTTGAATGTCGTGTATCTTCAAGCGGAAATTTTTGATCCACATCGGGTTTGATGCCCATCGTGAACTCATCGACAGGTGAGAACGTGCTTGGTGGAACAGATTTTTTGATAAGAACTTTGTACAAAATATAACCGACCAGTCCAAATACTACGAGTGCATAGATAGCGCCCATTTGCCTTCTCCCCTTTACAGAATATGGTGCTTTAAGTTTACCATATTTGCTTTATGAAATAACCCCTGGGGTTGTCTCACATACCGGAATACTCATCACTGTCAGCTGTAAATAATGGCCCGTCCATATCACGGTTCGAAACGTCTTATTCTCAAGAGTGGCTTCTTCAATGTTTAACACAAGTGGCTCAGGACATGAGTTATAATGGTGCATCAAGTCATTCCTTTCACGTATCATTAGTGTAGTGTATGCAGATGCATAGTTTGTGTCAGGGCACTTGCAACATTTCACGGATTTCGTCGTCTAAATTTCACATCACGAAAAAGGAAGGTGCTTGTATTATGAATGAAAACTTGGAGTCTACTCTTAACGCGCTTTCCACAATTCAAATAACAGCCAACCCAAATAATGAGCCTGTTACAGTTCTTGGATTCGCTGAGGGCATGAGATGCATTGGCGTGGGAACAGACGCAGCTGTCTTTCATTCTTCTGAGACACCGGAATATGCGTTTAAAGTGTATGCGAACGAAAAGAGGGAAAAAATCGCGGTGGAAGCTGAGGTCTATAAACAACTTGGCGATTCTCCGTATTTTCCGACGTGCTACGCCGCTACTGCCTCTGTCTTAGTAGTAAGTTATGAACCAGGCATTACGTTTTTTGACTGTATTCTGCAAGGTATTTCGATTCCTAAAGAAGCAGTTGAGGATGTAGAGAAGGCACGAGAGTATGTTCGGAGCAAAGGTTTAAACCCTCGAGATATCCATCTTAAAAATGTTTTATTACAAGACGGCCGCGCAAAAATAATTGATGTATCGGAGTATGTGCTACCTGGTAATGACAATCGGTGGGAAGATTTGAAGCGTGGTTATGAAGACTATTATCATCTTTTTGAGGGGCGTGCAGTGCCGTTTTGGATCGTAGAGACGGTTCGAAAATGGTACAACAACCGTTCTGAAGGGTTTTCATATGAGGACTTTGCGAACAAAGTAGTGCGATTTTTTATAAAAAAATAAGTGTAGTAGAGCCTTCCATCTCGAACTTTGATGGAAGGTTTTTTCATTCATATAAAAAAGCATAGTGACAGTTAATTCAGCCTAGTGCTATACTTATCCTCGAGTTACTAATTCAATATTTTGTGGATGTTTTGTTCAGGTACTACAACATGTAGTTTAAAAGGGAAGTTAGTGAAAATCTAACGCTGTCCCCGCAACTGTGATGCTGACGAAAGCTCAATAACCACTGTGCACGTGCATGGGAAGGGAGCCAGAGGATGACGCAAGCCAGAAGACCTGCCGAACAAAACCGATTCAGACGTTTCTTCGGGGATTGGGAAATGGAGACTTTCTTCATTTCTTTTTTGTGAAACGTTTCCATTTCTCAGCTGTCTCTTCGGAGGCAGCTTTTTTGATTATAAGGAACGTCTACCCAAAATGGAAAGGAGATTTATGACCAAAACTACATCAAAAGCCCGCTACTCGTGCTATCCATTTATGCGTGAAAAGAGCTGCCTTGTTGATTACGAGATTCGTACAGACTCTCTGACAACTCGAATTGGGGAGGCTATTGCCGTCCTTCGGCTTGAAGAGCAACGCGAGGAAATCGCAATTTTAGAACGAGTCCAACCGCTTGCCTACCACCTGAACGGATCAGTTCGAGGTCGCATGGCTATCACCGAACAAGACCTTGCGTGGTTGGATGACATTTATGATCTGTATATCGAACGTCGTGATGACTGGAAGAACTTCTACCTTCCACAAGGTACACAGGGTGCCGCGCTGCTTCATGTTTGCAGAAGTGAAGCAAAAAAGTCCTATCGTGCATTGCATAAGGTGTCACAAGAACGTCCTGTCGATGAATTGTTATTTTCCTTTCTTGGATTACTCGCGAACGTCTTCTTCGTGCTAGCCGTCGCCGTAAACCAGAACCAAGGAATCGAAGAAATCGTCTTTCACTCAAAATCATATGGAAAAGGATGAATACTCACATGAAAAAATGGCTTTCTGCAGCAGCATTTCTCACACTTGTTTTAGCTGGCTGCCAACAACAAGCTTCAGATGCAACTGAAACACCAAACGAACAAACAGAGGAAACTACTGAATACACCGTGACAGATGACCGTGGCGAAGATATTATACTTCCAGAAGTACCTGAAACCATCGTCTCTCTTCAACCAAGTAATACAGAAATCCTTTTTGACCTAGGAGTTGGTGAAAAAGTGATTGGTGTAACGGAGTTTGATACATACCCGGAAGAAGCAGCAGACATCGAGCGCATCTCCGACTCGATGACGATTAATGCCGAGCGCATCATTGAAATGGATCCAGACGTTGTCATTGCGTATACAATTGGCGATGACTTGCAAATCGCTCCACTCGAAGAAGCAGGCATTCCAGTGGTTGTTATCGAAACCGCTTCTACTTTTGAAGATGTTTACGGAGACATCGAACAAATTGCAACTGTAGTGGGCGCTGAAGAACGTGGTGAAGAATTAATAGAAGAAATCAAAGCACAAATTGCAGGCGTGAAAGAAAAAGTAGCAACCCTCGACACACCAAAACGCGTGTACTTTGAAATTTCTCCTGCTCCAGATATCTGGTCAACTGGAGAAGGTTCATTCCAACAAGAGATTTTAAAAGCTGCTGGAATTGAAAACATCTTTGCAGATCAAACTGGCTGGTTCAATGTCTCGAGCGAAAGTATTATTGAAAAAGATCCAGAAGTTATTTTGACGACGGTCAACTATGTGGACGACCCAATTGGTGAATTGATGAGTCGCCCAGCATGGGAATCTATCACTGCTGTAAAGAACGAAGCCATCTATCAAGTAGATAGCGATATTATGAGTCGCCCTGCAACTCGGATCGGTGAGGCTGTTGAGCTTGCTGCCCAAACGGTGTATCCAGAGTTGTTTGCGCAATAAATTCAAGTAAGATTTCCGGAATCGTACGGTTCGTTGATCGAACTACCTGAGCAGTTGTATATAGAGGAAAATCATAGCCAGTTAGACGATAGCGACTGATGGCGACTTCAAAGCGCTCATCACCAAAAACATCTCGCCCTCCAATTTGGAGCTGTGTGATACGTTTGCTAACAGGACGTGTGATATCTACCGTATAATCGATTCCACCCCACACATCGTGTACATACGGAGCGGGTGCTAGTTCTCTGATTTCAGATGAAAAACAGGGCACACCCGTTTTTGGATGAACAGTAAATACAGCGGCACTTTCTTCAAGTAAAGTTTTGACCTGACTTCCCGTCAATTCGATGATCTGGAGAGGTGCTGCATGTGGTGTGTGACGCAAGACATCCCTGCGCGTAATAGAACCAAAGAACCCGCCATTTTCTAGATAGGGCATTTCAAATACGGTCAACTGAGCACCTGTCGCTAGTTGAAAGACTTCATGCATCAAGTCATGAAATGGGTGCCTATGCAGTCTGGATGAAAGCATTCCGGAAAACCGAGTATCCTGTGGCCACTCGGCAATGACTGTATCAAGCCATTCATCTGCTTCCGTCGGCTCGTTCAAGTTGTTTTCAATTGTACGAAACGCACTGGAGAACTGATTCGATGCAGTTTCTGTGTCAATCATCACTTCGGTATAGCCAATTGCGTGAGATCCCGGTTGAACAATGTGTACACCATTGACCTCAGTATTCATTCGCAGATGCTGATGACCTGTGATCAATAGATCAATTTCAGGGAAAGCGTGCGCGATTCGGAGCGCCTCATTTTCACTCTCAGCACCGTGAAATGGCCAGTCACTATCTGGATCTCGTTCAAAACCACCGTGATAGCTAACGATTAGTAGATCAGGTGACTCACTAGCTAAAATAGAAGGTATCCATTTTTTCAAAGCTTCCACCGGGTTACGAATGTCAAGGTGACTAAGCTCACTAGTCTCGTCCCACTCCCGAATAAGTGGCGTCGTTAGTCCAATAATCACGAGTTTTATCCCTTTGATATGTTTGACTACATAGGGTATAAAGCCAGATACGTTGGCACAAATCCACTCATAGGGCATATCATTTTGTGCTGTTTTGAATGTTCGATAGGAATGTGTGAATTCATGATTTCCAGGAACAGCAACAGAAATCAATTCTTTTGCTAGATCCAAAATTGGTGGCCGTTTCTTCATCATCTCGTAATAAAAAGCTTCCGGACTTCCATAGAAAAAGTCTCCATTGTCGATAATGAGATCCGGTTGTTTTTCTTCCAGTTCATGGGCAAGACGCTTAAACTGTCGCTCTTCACCATGTACATCACTAATCACTGCAATCTTGATCATTTCAACACCTCTTTGACGAGTAGTATACAAAACCACAGGAGGAATCTCTATGCTTATTTTTGTTTCAGGCGGCGCACGCAGTGGAAAAAGTCAGTTTGCAGAAAAACTGGCCACTTCCCTCATAACCACCTATCCCCCTCTTTATATCGCTTCTGGACAAGCAACCGACTCCGAGATGATGGAACGCATTCAACATCACCAGCGGCTCCGAACGTCAAGTGGGGTCGCATGGGAAACCATCGAAGTCCGCGATGCCCTCACGCCACTCGAGCGACCGTTTCCAACTGAACAGCCGATTTTGTGGGATTGCTTGACGACATGGCTCGGCAATTTTTGGTTTGAGAATGTCGACAAAACAACACTAGTTGCTTCATTGAAACAACAAATTTCGATGTGGAAAAAGACTGGGACCCCTGTCATTTTAGTGTCGAACGAGGTATTTGACGAGCCCACATCCGTATACCCGGAAACGGAGGAATACAGAAAGTGGCTCGGCGAACTTCATCAATGGATTGTAGCAGAGTCAGACTGCAGCATAGAAGTGACGTTTGGAATCCCAAAGGTCTGGAAGGAGCCTCAAGATGAAAGAACTACTCAGTGGCTTGCCACTTGCCTTACAGTTTTTTAGTAGCGTTCCTGTTAAAGCCACCTTGCCTATGACAAAACGGTCTATCACTTCAATGTTCGCCGTTTTTCCTCTCATCGGATTGCTTGAAGGAACACTTCTTTTCGGACTTTATACACTCTTATCGAATGAGCTTCATGTCGCACTTCTTGCAGCTTTGTTGGTTGCAGCGCATCTTGCCTTTACAGGTGGTCTCCATTTAGATGGTCTGACAGATACTGCAGACGCTTATTTTTCTTACAAAGACCAAGCAAAACGTCAGGAAATACTAAAAGATCCTCGTGTGGGAGCGTTTGGTGCGATGACAGTTGGTGTCTCGTTACTGATGCGGTTCGGAATTTACGTGCAGTTGATAAGCTTAGAGCTTTCCATACTTTACTGGCTAGTGATTCCGATTTTAATTCGGTGTGGAATGGTGTTGTATTTAGTTGGAACAAATCCATCTAAAGAACACGGCATGGCACATTTTTTCAGACAACATTTCTCATTCCTTCCCCTGACATTTATCCAACTCTTTATTCTGGCTACTTTGATTGTATTGATTCCAGTTAGCAGTGCACCTGTTGCGGTTCTTTTCATTGGGATTTGGTATTTCAAAGTTTGGACGAGAAAGCATTTTGGTGGAGCTTCCGGTGATATGTGTGGGGCATTTATAGAAGGAGGCGAGTTAGTCGTATGGCTCATCTTGTTGATCTTATTATAATGCGACATCTACCAACTTATGGAAATCAACAAAAACAGTATATCGGGTGGACAGATCAAGAAATTTTGGATGCAGAAGTTCCTTCACTCACTAATCAGGAGATTCAGGTCTATTCCAGCGACTTGATTCGATGCATTCAAACCTCAACACTTTATTTTCCAAGAAGCACAGTACATACAGATGCAAGCTTCCGGGAGTTGCATTTTGGTGACTGGGAACAAAAGACGTATGCAGATTTGCAGTTCGATACAGCTTATAGAAACTGGATTGATCAACCACTTGAATCCACACCACCAAAGGGTGAATCGTTTTGCGAGTTTGAAATACGCGTACATCAAGCTTTGTTTAATTTACTAGACACTTCAGATAGTCCATTGATTTTAGTAGTCCACGGTGGTGTGATTCGATTAATAAAGTCTTGGTTTACTCTAACGCCTTTCCAGCAAGCAGTTGCTGGGCACACCACAGTTTTTCACTTCACATTAGAAAAAAAGGAGAGCTGGTCATGCATATCGTATTCGGAGGTGCCTATCACGGCAAGCGAGCCTTTGTTCGCGCGTATCTTGAAAGAAACGATGTAACAGTTCAATGGATTCATGCAGATGAAATAGAATTCGATCATACAAAAGATGTACTTGTCTTTGATGGTATCCAAGCGGCGTTATTTCCTCTTACAAAAGAACAGAGATCCGAATGGCTAGATACCTTACAATCTGCTGCTTCGAACCAAACAATCATCTGGATTGTTGAAGATATTTCCCGGGGAATTGTCCCTTTACAAAAAGAAGATCGTGTATTGCGTGATGAATCAGGGCGAATCACACAATACCTTGTCGCAGAGGCCACTTCTGTGACACAAATCTGGTACGGACTACATGAAATGAAGAAAGGAGTGTCACTATGGGAATGACGAGAAAGCTTACACTAGCCGCACTTTTTGTGGCTCTTTGCGGAATCGGTGCACTTATTAAGTTACCTGGTCCATTTAGTAGCGTTGCCCTTGATTTGACCCCTGCACTTTTAAGTGTGGTATTTCTTGGTCCTTTATGGGCAGGAGCGATTGCAGGCATCGGTCACATCGTGTCAGCACTCAGTGGCGGCCTTCCACTTGGGCCGTTTCATTTCATCGTAGCACTCGAAATGGTAGGAATAGTCCTGATATTCGGATGGTTTGTCCGACGAAACCGACAATTACTCGGGTATATATGGGTTACGTTGGCTACAGGCCTTCTTGCGCCTCTTCCATTCTACTTTCTGATCAGTCCCGCTCTTTATAGCGCTTTGGCTCCTCTTCTTTTATTAGCTACAGCAATCAACTGCTTGCTTGCCTCTATTGCGTCACCTTTAGTAAAACGTGCAGGACGACAGGAGATGATTCGGTGAGAGATGCAATTTTTTTAGGCAACGAGTTGTGGATGGGTGTTGATAATTCTGCGGGAATTGGTGAAAAACCTGGAGATATGCTAAGTGCGAGTGAGAGTTTAGTCGCGGAAATGGCAGCAAGAGTGGCTTTATTAGAATTATGGTGTGTTGAGGCAGAAGCGCAGCGAATTGTCGTAATCAATTTTACGGGAAATGCTGCTTGGAATTTCTATAAACTCGGTATCGAACGATTATTCCAAAACATTGGGCTAGACTGCCCTCCTATTGCCGGATCAACAGAGTCGAACATGACCACATTACAGTCAGGAATTTCCGTACAAATTATAGGAAGCCGACAGAAAAAATGTTGGTATCAGACAAAGAAAAAACTGACACCTGTCGAGCAACCAGGCAACTGGTTTCTAATCGGAAAACCCTTGGTGGGACAAGCGGTTTTAAACACCCCAACTGAAGTTGTTGCACTAAAAGAGCTTTATTTGGCACGACTTTCGGATTCCATTTCGTATTGTCATCCGTGTGGTTCTTCTGGTGTCGATGCAGAACTGTCTCGTTTAGGAGTTCGTGCATCTAATCCTATTCCACCCGGAAGCGCAGGGCCATCAACCTGTGTACTTGTAAAGTCGCCATTATCTTTAGATGCGTTGCAACGACTATTCACTGCAAGTGTGATGGAGATTTGAGACAGATGAGACAACCCCTGGGGTTGTCTCATTTTTTGAGTTAACTTTATTTTGAGATAACCCCTGGGGTTGTCTCACTAACAAGTTTCACGAAATAGTTCATGAGACGGTGATCATCGGTTAATTCAGGGTGGAACGAACACCCGAGGAAGTTGCCGTCACGTACAAGCACGATACGACCGTCGTGTTCTGCTAACACTTCAACAGACTCTCCTACTTCCACAATATGAGGTGCTCGAATAAACACAGCAGGAAATGGTTCTCCAAAACCTGCGATATCAAGACCAACTTCAAAACTATCGACTTGGCGACCGAATGAATTTCTCTCGACCGTCACGTCCATCACACCCAAATGACTCTCTTGTCCTACGACATTGCGTGCCAGCAGGATTAAACCTGCACACGTGCCGAACATCGGAATACCCTCTTCCGCAAGTTTACGAATCGGCTCAAGTAATTCGTAGCGATCGAGTAACTTGCGCATTGTCGTACTTTCCCCACCTGGCAATACGAGAGCATCGAGTCCTTCGAGGTCTTCAAGCCGTTTCACTTGAACAGCAGTTGCTCCACTTTCTTCTATAGAAAGAACATGTTCACGGACGGCACCTTGTAAAGCGAGAACACCAATTCTCAACATTTCACAGCACCCGGTCCTGCATCCGGTCACTTGCTTCTAAACGACCAATCTCAATACCTTTCATCGGAACCCCTAGGTCTTTTGAAATTTCAACGAGTAGTTTGTAATCTTGGTAATGTGTCGTGGCTTCCACAATCGCGCGGGCGAAACGTTCTGGATTGTCCGATTTGAAAATACCAGAACCGACAAATACTCCGTCTGCGCCAAGTTCCATCATAAGAGCTGCATCCGCAGGTGTCGCAATGCCTCCTGCAGCAAAATTCACAACAGGTAAGCGCCCTAAATGTTTGATTTCCAGTAATACATGATAAGGTGCACCTAAGTTTTTCGCTTCCGTCATCAATTCATCGTCGTTCATATGAATGATTTTTCGAACTTGGGCATTTAATTTACGTAAGTGACGAACCGCTTCTACGATATTCCCTGTCCCCGGTTCTCCCTTTGTGCGGAGCATGGATGCGCCTTCTCCAATTCGGCGAGCCGCTTCACCTAAATCTTTATTTCCGCAAACAAACGGCACCGTGAAGTCGCTTTTGATTAAATGAAACTCTTCATCTGCTGGTGTTAATACTTCAGATTCATCGATGTAATCGACACCCATAGCCTCAAGCATCCGCGCTTCCGAAATATGACCGATGCGCGCTTTTGCCATGACCGGAATTGTCACGGCCTGCATCACTTCTTCTGTAATGCGTGGGTCAGCCATACGCGCAACGCCGCCCGCAGCACGAATATCCGATGGTACACGCTCTAACGCCATAACGGCCACAGCTCCAGCTGCTTCTGCAATGCGGGCTTGCTCTGCATTGACGACGTCCATAATGACGCCACCTTTTTGCATTTCCGCCATTCCTCGTTTCACTCGATCTGTTCCAGTAAATTGTTTCGTCATTCAATTCAACCTCCAGTACTAGTATAGATAGAGGATACTATGAATCTGACATCTACAAAATAGTCAGTTTCTTATAAATTCGAGTGGTCAGGAGAATCATTTATATCCAATTAGTTTCCATAATATGAATTCGGTAGAATAAACCCCATTTACTGTAGAAGAAATTCGAATTTGGGTTCAATAAATCGGGTTTAGTGTTCAAGAAAACGCCTCTTCGTCCGATGAACGACTGCTCAGCGCCACGAGTTGATCTCCTCCACGCCTTTGACCAGAAAAACATTTTGAAAATTAGTGAAACAAAACATCTCCTAATACGTTACCATTAATTAGATAGAAATAATTAGAAAATTTAGGGGGAACAATTGATGAAAAAAGTACTAGGTACACTCGGGCTATTCACAGTCCTTGTGTTGACAGTGCTCCTTATTCCGACCGCGGCTTTTGCGAAATCAGACATTACAATTAAAGCGACCGCGGGTTACGACAATAAGGTGCTCTATGGAAGTGGCGTGCCTATAACGCTCACACTTCAAAATAACGGAGATGACTTCTCTGGTGATATCGTGATTGATGCGCCGGAATCCTATGAAGTCGGCTCTGCTCGCGCATTACCTTTAACACTCGCTGCCGGTGAGACCAAAACCCTTACACTCCGCTTATCGGCGCTTTCAGAGGACTATATGTACTCAGGTACGAGCATGCAAATGTTTTATTTATATGAAGGCGGCTGGGAAAAAGGAAAAGAAGTCACCTATAAAGGCGACAAAGCCGTTCGCCCTAGCTTCTTCATGGGAGACTCGGTATTTGTATTCACATTGACAGAATCGACGGACCGTCTGACAGCACTTCGTAACATTAAATTCAATCAAGGCCTTCGTGCTGAAGTCATTTCATTGAATCATTTAAAAAATGGAGTTTTACCTGCTACAAAGCAAGACTGGGAAATGGCCAGCATTGTTGTGGTCGATGAATCTTCTATTGCAGACTGGCCAGACGCTCAGCAACAAGCATTAGTCGACTGGCTACACGCTGGTGGAACAGTGCTTGCAGGAGCGACTTCAAAAGGCGACGCGGAATTTGGTATGCTCGCGGACTACCTGCCTTTAAAAGCAACGAACGAAACAATGACTATCACACCTGAACAAGCGCAGGACTATGCCAAAACTTCTGACCTTCCAAACGCAATTTCCGTACAAAAAAGTACATTAGCAGAAGGTGCGACAAGTGTTTGGAGCTTAAACAACACGCCTGTAACCGCAATGAAAAAAGTAGGAAGCGGAACCATCATGCAAACTGCGTTTTCACTTGGGGATCAACCGCTCTCTGCAGAAAAAGGTTATGACGAACTGCTTTCTGTATTGATCAAAGATGCAAAAGTAATCGACACGGGCTCTCAAATTTATTACGGTGGACCATCGACTTTAGACTCTATTGGCTACGAATCTGTATCAATCAATGAATTGTTCCCGTCATTTGAAGTATCTGTTCTCGGTATTGGATTTATTATCTTTATCTACTTTTTATTAGTCGGACCACTTCTTTACTTCGCGCTCAAGCGCAAAGACAAACGGGAATATTCGTGGTGGATCATACCTTCGATTGCCATTTTAACGTCTGTTGCGATTTTCGCATATGGAGCACGTGACCGCTTGGCCAAACCACAAGTCCACCAAATGAGTTTTTATGAAATGCAGGAAGATGGCATGATGAACGGTTACTTTGTCGAGACACTCCTTTCAAACCGCAGTGGCGATTATAAGCTAGTGGCTGGTGAAGGGACCACCTTGTCTTCTTGGACAGGACAAAGTTTCTCTGGTAATCAAATGGATACTCGTATGAAAGCGATCATTGAAGGAGAGCCAGAAAACCCGACCATGACATTGCGTAACGTCGGCTATTGGTCAACAGCTAGCATTATCGGACAATCTACTGTGGAAGCGACTGGAAAGCTCCTTGTCAACATTGAAAACAATTCGGAACTGATCAGTGGAACTATCGAAAACACTTTCCCATTCCCACTGACAAATGTTCAGATTTGGACAGGTGCGAAACAAATTGATCTTGGTGATCTCGATGCAGGTGAAACCCTTCAAGTCAATGAACAGCATAAAGCAGGCATCTTGCTTCCTGCGAAATCGACTATGGGTGGTTCAGGTGGTTACTACGGTGGTACACCTACGGGGATAACTTCTGAAAAGCTTCCGGAAGAACGCAAACGTGCCATCAAACAGGCATTTGATATGTATTTAATGAATCAACCACTAAAGACACCGGTTGTTATTGCGATTTCGAAAGAGCCAATCGTGCCAATCACGGTAGAGGGTGAGCGTGCGGAACTGGATGCAACGAACTTACTCATTCAACCGTTTGAGTCCTCTACATTATTTAAAGGAGAATTCACTCTCCCGTTCGATTCATTCGAACTTGAAGTGTATTCCGATAAAGGATTGTATTCCGAACGCACACCAGGACAGGTGAATGAGTGGTATATGGAAAACGGTGAATTCATCTATCTCGCAACGATTCCGCAAAATATTACGGATGAGCCCCCTGTTTGGAAAGAACTCGCTATTAAAAATACCGTCGCAAATGTCATGACCTACGAGATTTTAAACCAAAAAACTGGTGAATTTGAGCCTGTCACAGATTCGCCTGCCTCTTTCACTGAAAACATCGCGGACTATATCTCGAAAGAACAAACGATTGAATTACGCATCAACAAACAAGACAGCACAGGCAACGATTACACAAAAGTTCCTGAAGTCGAATTGACTGGGGAGGCAGCTCAATGATTGAAATCAAAGGACTGACAAAACGATACGGTAATTTTTATGCATTGAAAGATTTGAATTTGACGATCGGAGAAGGCGTTGTATTTGGTTTTGTGGGAGCAAACGGAGCTGGGAAATCGACGACATTCTCCATCTTGTCCACTCTCCTTCAACCGACAAGTGGGGAAGCATTCATCAATGGTAAGTCTGTACGTAGACAGCCTCATGAAGTACGAAAACAGATTGGCTACATGCCGGACTTTTTCGGAGTGTATGATCAATTAAAAGCAGACGAGTACCTCGATTTCTACGGTGCGAGTTACGGAATACCTGCTGAAGAACGTGAAAAGCTAATTCCTGAACTTTTGGAACTCGTGAACTTATCCCACAAACGGTATGAATACGTGGACTTGCTATCGCGCGGGATGAAGCAGCGCCTTTGCTTGGCACGGTCACTGATCCATGATCCAGCCGTATTAATTCTCGACGAACCTGCGTCTGGACTCGATCCACGTGCACGTATCGAGATGCGCGATATTTTGAAACATTTAAAAGGCATGGGCAAGACGATTTTGATTTCGTCGCATATTCTTCCAGAGCTTGCAGAGATGTGTGATGAGATCGGTGTCTTAGACGGAGGACAATTAGTCGCCCACGGTAGCGTGGCTGACATTCATGAAAAATTGCAAAACGAGCGTCCGGTAACTGTCCACCTGCTCGGAAGCCTTCCAGAGTTTGTGGCATTTATCGAAGAACAACCGTTTGTGTCAACGGTTGAAACGGATGAGAAGCGAAACCTTGTAACATTCTCATATCGTGGTACGAATGAGCAGCAGCGTGAACTGTTAAAAACAGCAGTTTTAAAAGACCTACCGATTATCACATTCTCACAGACGGAAACAGATCTTGAAGATGTCTTCATGGAAATCACGAAAGGAGTGGAGACAGTATGAAAGCACTCCTCTACAATCCGGTACTCATTAAAGAATTAAAATTACGCTTTCGTAGTGTGAAAAGCTCTGTCGGTTTGTTGTTTTATCTATTGGCCTTAAGTGTATTTGTGTTCGGTATGATTTTCATTGCTACAAACTTTACCGGGACAGGCTTCTTCCGACCAGAAGAAAGCTATTATATGTTTATCGTATTGACGTATATCCAGCTCGGACTGATCTTATTTATCACGCCTGGTCTAACAGCTGGGACTATCAGTACGGAACGGGAGAAACAAACGTTGACCATTCTTTTAACGACCTCTCAAAAATCTTGGCAGATCATCTTTGGAAAACTGGCGTCTTCTCTTGCTTTTTTAGTGTTGATGCTGATTTCTGGTCTTCCAATTTATAGTTTAGTTTTCTTATTTGGCGGAGTTTCACCCATCCAACTCGTTCAGATTTTCTTGTTTTTCCTACTGACGGTTCTTGCAATCGGTAGTCTTGGAATCATGTTCTCGACGATTACGAAAAAGACGATTGTTTCGATGATTGCGACGTACGGTTCAATGATGTTCTTAGCAGGCGTCACAGCATTTTTCATGATTTTAGCAATCCAAGCAAGTTATGGATTCGGGATGGGAGCCCCATCTCCATCTTTCATGGCTCACTTCTGGGCAAGTATTAACCCAGGAATCATGGTGTTCTCACTTGTCAGTCCGGACGGCATGGTATTTTTAAAAGACATGACACAGGTGGACTTCCCCATCTGGATCACATACGTTAGCTTTTACATCTTATTGACTGTATTTGCATTGTTTATTGCAATCAAGAAACTGCGTGTCAACATGGGCAAAATGCGCTAAAGGAGGATTTGTATGACCCACTCTAAATGGCAACCGATGATACGACGGGCTCACCAGCGCGTCGTTCGCGTGTTTGCTGTCGAGCAATTGCAACAAGCACTGGTCGCTGCTGCCATCACATGGTTCTCTCTTCTCCTAGTATCGCGTTTCTTTGTTCTTCTTTATTTTCAGTGGATTGCAGTAGGGGCTGCGCTTTTGGTGGGAATCGGGTATTTCGTGTACTTGATGCGCAAACGGCCGACACAGCTTGAGTCATTGCGTCTATACGATGCAGCATTCCCAGAAAATGAATTTATCACAGTAGCTCAAGCTACGACCCCTTCCCCACTTCTTGAGCATTTAGAGAACAAAGTCACACCACTTGTTCCGTCTGCGACTGAGCGGTTTAAAAAAGCCGTTCGTGTGAAATGGTCCATGCGTAGCTTGCTTTTGGCACTAGTATTCCTTGTATTAGGATTTGTCAGCGTGATGATTCCATCGGATGATCAGATTGCGGCAAAAGATGCAGAAGTAGAGAAAGCAGTAGTTGCTGAGCTTGAGAAAGAAGTTAAGAAACTTGAGCAGCAAGCGAAAAAGCCAGATGTGAAAAAGAAAGTGGCAGAACTTGAGCAAGAGCTAAAGAAAGCGGATACTGCGAAAAAAGCGTGGGAAGACGTCACGAAAACGAAAAAAGAGCTTGAGCTGCAAAAAGCGAAACTTGTGAAGAAACAACAACTTGCAGAAAATGATGCAACCAAGTCTGGGCTTACAGCAGAAGAAAAAGAGAAACTTGAAGAGCTGACAGCATCGATTGAAGGACTCAATGAACAGATGAAGTCCGCCCAGGCAGCGATGGCGAAAATCGGTCAGCCGCTCTCTACACCGACGCAACTGGCAACAACGAGTCAAAATCAAACAGCTACCGGGCAAAACCAGTCTGGACAGCAAGGACAAGGACAAGGGCAAGGACAAGGACAGGGGCAAGGACAGGGGCAAGGACAAGGTCAAGGTCAAGGCCAAGGTCAAGGTCAAGGCCAGGGGCAAGGACAAGGTCAAGGCCAAGGACAAGGCCAAGGCCAAGGGCAAGGCCAAGGGCAAGGTCAAGGGCAAGGGCAAGGTTCGGGGCAAGGCGGTGGTCAAGGCGGTACACAAGGTGGAAAAGGCCAAGGTGACCGCTCTCTTATCGCTACACCTAAACGAATCGGCACGCCGGGTGCTTCCACAACAGATGGTGGTCAACTTGGCGAGGGGCAAGCGATTGGAGAACAGACCGGCGAGACGCCTGTAACAAAAGGTACCGTTCGACCGTATCAAGATGCTGTTGGCGACTATGCTCCGCTCTATCGTGACAGCGTCGACCGACTGCAACTCCCTTCTGACCTGCAAAACTATGTACAGTCTTATTTTTCATCCATCCAAACAACAGATTAGTGGAGGCATTATGAACTATACACCAGAACATTTCGAACAGATGAGTGCAAAATTTGCACAAGCAAAACAAGAGATCAGCACGTTTATCGTCGGGCAGCATGAAGCTATCGATTACACCCTTCTTGCAATGGTTGCAGGGGGGCACACACTTCTCGAAGGACTTCCAGGTCTCGGGAAGACGATGCTCATCCGCACGATCGGAGAAGTATGTGATTTGTCATTTTCTCGTATTCAATTCACACCGGACTTGATGCCTGCTGATATTACAGGAACGAGCATGATTGAGCGCAGTGAAGACGGAAAGACCGATTTTGTGTTTAAAAAAGGACCGATCTTCCATCAGCTTGTACTTGCCGATGAGATCAACCGCGCGACTCCGAAGACGCAAAGTGCGTTACTCGAAGCGATGGGTGAACACACGGTAACCGTGCTCGGTGAAACACGCAAAATGGAAGAACCGTTCTTCGTTCTAGCAACGCAAAACCCGATTGAAATGGAAGGAACGTATCCTCTTCCTGAGGCACAAGTTGACCGTTTCTTATGTAAAGTCGTGTTACCGTATCCTTCGAAATCTGAACTGAAAGAAATCATGGTGCGTACGACAGGTACCACTTCGCATGACTTACAACAAGTCCTTTCCGCACAGGAAATTCGCGAAGCGCAGGCGATGGTGAAACATGTGTTAGTGGCAGATGATTTGATGGACTACGCAATCACGTTGATTACGTCCACGCATCCCGAGAGCTCAACACTCGAACCAATTACACGCTTCGTTCAGTTCGGAAGTGGTCCACGTGGGTTGCAGAGTTTGATTCGAATCGCTAAAGCGCGGGCATTTTTAGCAGGTCGCCTGCATGTATCGATTGCAGATTTAAAACAGTCTGTTAAACCCGTACTCCGTCACCGCATTCGCCTAAACTACGAAGCGGAAGCACTTGGCTACACACCAGACTATGTACTCGACTTGATGATCGAAGAACTTGCAAAAGCGTAAGGAGGAAACACTATGCCGTTACTGACGACATCGACTATGAATAAACTTGCCAACTACCGCATCGTCAGTCGCAAGCGGCAAGCAAACGGTCGGCGTGGTACACATGCTTCCCAACGTTTTGGCTCATCGCTTGATTTCTCTGACTTTCGTGTGTACGAACCAGGAGATGATGTACGACAGATCGACTGGAACGTGTATGCTCGAACGGATAAACTATTTATCAAGCGCTTCTTAGACGAACAAGAGATGCGTGTACATATTGCGCTCGATACGACGCCGTCTATGAACGACGGGGACAAATGGCTTCACGCGCAACAAGTAGCCGCTCTCTTCGGCTACCTCGTACTGACGCATGACGACTCATTGTCGTTTACTGCCAAGCAACCCGAGCGACTCCATACATTTCGTAAAAAAGGGGCCATGTACCGGCACGTATTCCAAGCCAAAGTCGAAGAACTCGAGACGACGAAAGCCGATGAACCATTTCTAAGCACCATCGCTTCACAGATTCCAAAAGACGCAAACAGCGTGTTCGTTGTAACTGACGGGCTTGAAGCACTAAGTGAATTTGAAAAAACGTGTCAACTTTTAGCTCGGCGTCCACGAGACATTCGGTTCATCATTGTCTCGTCCGAACAAGAAGAGAACCCCGATTACTTCGGAGATTATTTGCTTGTCGATCGGGAATCGTCCGAAAGTTTAAATGTGACCGTTACACCCGCTATGATCAAACGATATGAAACAACACGGAAACACCATTTTGAACAACTGGAGAACCTTGCAGCCCGCTATGGCCACAGCCTCGTCTTCGTGCCGAGCCAGCCGGATTTCTTAAGTGCCGCTCTTCACCAGTTCGTTCGTTTTCAATGGATACGATGAGGTGAGTAGATGAGTTTTTTACAATGGACAAACAGTTGGACGCTTATCTTCCCTCTTGCTGTCCTTCTTTATTATTTTTTCCGCAAACGCTATACACCAATGACGATTTCCTCCACACTGTTTTGGGAATCGTTCATGAACGAAACGAAAGCTTCTCCGTATTTTGAGAAGCTCCAAAAGAACGCTTTACTTTTCTTGCAATTACTCGCCCTCTTTTTATTTGTACTACTTGTTATGAAGCCCTACTCTCCGGCGACGACTGCTACAGGACAAGACATTTGGCTCGTAATAGATACGTCCGCTTCAATGGAAACACGTGAAGGCGATACTACATGGTTTGAAACACAAAAAGCGCGTATGAGGGCCCTAGTCGATTCACATGAAGGCGCAACATTCACTGTGGTCACGACTGGGGATACGCCCACGTTTGTTGTACAGAATAGTACGAACGCATCTGCAGTGAACGCTGCCATCACAGCGATTCCTCTTCAGTATGAAGCGGAGCAATTGAAGAAGACGGTGGAGTTTGTGAAGGCCGGTCTTCCGAAATCTGGTGCACATGTGTATGTTTTGACGGATGCTGCCCCTCGAGACTTGATTACATTTGATCAAGAGAATGTCGCATGGCGCGTCGAGAACCGCCCAACTGAGCTCGGCAACATTGCCATCAAGCAATTCGGGGTCTCACAACTAGAAGACGAGACAAATGCGATTGTTGAGATTCAAAACGACACAAAAGAAGTGGCAACTGGCACACTGGAATTTCTTGATTTGGACGGACAGTCGTTAGGTACAACAGAGTACGAAGTGCCTGCAAACGAACGCCAAGTAGTTTCTGCTAAACTTCCAGCGACAGGTTCGTTCTACGAAGCTGTATTGTCGAGTGAGGATGCGTTTGAAGCCGACAACCGGATGACCGCAACCCTCTACCGTCCGGTGTTGAAAGTCGCAGTCGATGATCAGATTCACCCTACGATCCAAAAAGCGTTAACGGCAATTGGTGCGGACGTCGTCACTGTTCCAACGGATGACCTAGCCCTTCGACCAGAAGGAGAATTATTGATTACAAGCAATGAAAAATTGCTTGATGATACAGCACACCCAATTTTATTGGTTGGGCGTGGTGAGAACGAACAACTTGAAGCTGCAGGCGTTATTGAACAAAAAAAGCCGTTTTCCAATTACGTCGATTTATCCGACGTGTATGTTCAAGCGGTGTATGAACCGTTTCCTGAAGCCACGACGATTGCAGCAATCGGCGAGCAACCGTTCATCCAGCAATTCGCAAACGGCAATCTAGCCGTTCTTGCCAGTATCGATCAGACGGACTGGCCGCTCCACCCTTCCTATCCACTGTTCTTATGGGCAGCGATGGAACAGTTCTCAGAAGATGCGGAGACTACAGGTAGCTATTTTCCGAACGACCGTGTAACCCTAGCAAGTCAATATGGAGAGTGGAGCATCTATGACCGAGATGGCGAATTCATTTCGGACGTGGCATCCGACAGTACGATGACGGCTCCGCCTGCCCCTGGCTTTTATCAGCTAACAGACGGGGACGCATCCAAACACTTTACAGTCATGCTCGAACAACAAGAAAAACAACTCGGTTTTGAGAAGAGCTATGAAATCGGTACGTATGAAGCAGAAGGCACTGCAGAAGTAGATCGTTCACTCGTGCCGATTGGTGCTGTGCTGTTACTACTAGTGTTACTTACAGAATGGGAGGTGCAACGACGTCGTGGATTTACAACTTGAGAACCCCCTATGGCTTCTACTCGGCTTGTTGCCCCTCGTCTATTTTTTGTGGGCACGAAACCAATCAAAAGCACCAAAATCAGCCACTGAAAAAACGGCGTTTGTGCTGCGTATTGTTGCAGTTTTCTCCCTCTTGCTCGCCCTTGCTTCCCCGCGCCTCTTGTGGCCGGTCAATGATGAACAGATTTTATTTCTCGTTGATCAGTCGGCGTCGATGCAAAATCAGTGGGACGCACAACAAACTATTTTGCGTGAAGCAATTGGCTCAAAAAAAGCAAATCAATCCGTTGGAATTTATTCGTTTTCGAATGGCTTCCAAACCGATCAAGTCCTTTCCAATACGGTGGATGCGGTTCCTGAAATTTCACAGATGGCAAGTGGGGATCAGACAGACATTGAAAATGCGGTAAAACTTGCGCTTGGTTTGTCGGATTCGGACGTGGCGACGCGCGTGGTTGTCTTGACAGATGGCAATGAGACGAACGGCTCGCTGAAGTCGTTCGAGACAGAATTGCGTGACCGTGGAGTGGAACTCGATACGGTCCTTCTTTCCGGTCAGGATGAAAAAGATGTAGCGATCGTCGACTTTCAAACGCCTACGACTGCATTTGAAGGCGAGTCGCATACGCTCCAAGTGACCGTGCAATCTGCTGTAGAAGGACCTGCAACCCTTTCCATTCAGTTGAATGACACGCAAATTCTTTCAGAAGACGTGACACTCACGGAAGGTGACAATGTATTCTCGTTCGCAAACCCAACGGAAGAAAAAGGTCCACTCGTCTACGAAGCTACGATCCAGCGTGCAAATGACGCGGTCATTCAAAACAATGCACTGACCAGTTTGACGATGGTCGAAGATACACCACACGTACTCATCGTGTCACCTGAAGGCGATAGCCCTGTGCCGACATTCATCGATCAAGCAGGCCTTGTCGTCGACTCGATTGATGCGGCTTCCCTTCCAAGTGAACTGGCTTCTTACGCTGGCTACAACGCCATCATTTTTGATAACGTTCCAGGCCATATCGTCGGTGAAGCAAAAATGGCGATCATCGAGCAAGCCGTCAAACAGTTTGGGACCGGCTTTATGATGGTTGGAGGCGAGACGAGTTTTGGACTCGGAGGCTATTTCCAGACACCAATCGAAAAATTGCTTCCGGTTGAAATGGATGTGAAAGGCAAGCATCAATTACCTTCTCTTGCGCTCATGATTGTTTTAGACCGCTCGGGAAGTATGATGGGTGGCAAGATGGAACTGGCAAAAGAAGCAGCTGCCCGTTCGATTGAGATGCTTCGGCCAGAAGACCAGTTTGGTTTGATTGCCTTTGACGACCGACCGTGGGAAATCATCGAACCCGGTGTCATCGAAGACCGTGATGAAACGATCAATAAAGTACTCAGCATCACGCCGGGTGGTGGAACTGAAATCTATTCCAGCCTAAACACAGCGTATAACAAGCTTGAAAAAATCGGTGTACAACGCAAACATATCATCCTCCTCACAGATGGCCAGTCGTCAACGTCGAGTGATTACGAGTCGCTGATTGCAGATGGTTTGAAGGACAACATCACCTTGTCCACGGTCTCAATTGGAGACGACGCGGATAAGGCGCTGCTCGAATCTTTAGCAGAGTTCGGAACTGGACGCTTCTATGATGTAGTCGATGAGACTGCGATTCCGTCGATTCTATCTCGTGAGACTGCGATGACGACGAAAACGTATATCGAAGACGAACCATTCTTTCCAACAGTATACTCCGCTCCAGGTTGGGATCCTGTCTTTAACGAAGGCGTCCCTCAGTTGAACGCATACATCGCAACGACATTGAAACCGCAAGCGACTCTGGTGGCCGAGAGCACAAAAGAAGATCCGGTACTTGCGGAGTGGATGTACGGCTTAGGTCGAACGATTGCGTATACGTCTGATTCTCGAGGAGCATGGAGCGGTGACTTTGCCCTTTATGAGAAGTGGCCGCTCTTTTGGAACACGGTAATCAATCGACTCCTTCCTTCTATTGAAACGGAACCTTTTTCAGTGGAACGTGAAGAAGAAGGTGTATATATCTTATCGGACCCTAGTGGCAACTCGCAGTTCTTTGATGTGCAAGCTACGACAAATAGCGGCGAGGAATTGGTTGTAGAATCAGAACCGATCGAACCAGGAAAAGCCCGCGTTACACTCGACACAGATCCAGGCATCGTATTCTTTTCCGTACAAAATGATCAACAAAGTGTATTCCAAGCAGGCGTATCCATCCCGTACTCACAAGAGTATGCGAAACTTGGAAGTAATCAAGAATTGATGGCCAGTGTGTCAGAGACGACGGGTGGACAAGTCATTGAATCGGGCAGCGACGCAATGCGCGGATTGGCGTCTGGCAGTTGGAACCAACAAAGTTTTGTGTTCCCGCTGATTTGGCTAGCTTTGATCTTGTTCTTCCTCGACATTACCATTCGCCGCTTCGGCTTGCCGTCACGCCGCCGTTTGCAATCGTTGTTTTCGCGACGTGAAGCGGCTCCTGCTGGAACTTCTAGCACGTCCATCTCCTCGATGCTCGAGAAGACGCGGACGAAGCGGGAGAATTAGAAAAGAAAAAAAGAAAAAAAGGTGACAGGCACCAAATGGGAGCTACTCCCAAATGGTGCCTGTCACCTTTTTTTATATCTGAATAACTCCAAGCAATACAGCAATCACTAACAACGTGATGCTCAGCCCCCACATCCAAAAGAACGAGAAGCGTAGATGTTTGCCCATTTCAAGTCCTGACAAACCTAAAGCGAGCCAAACTGCTGGTGCTAGTGGTGATACAAACGTGCCCACGATATTCCCGATAATCATCGCATACGCTGTCGACATCGATTCAATGCCATATGTCAACGCGATTTGATCCACGACTGGGAACAGAGCAAAGTAGTAAGCATCTGTACTTAGTAATAAATCAAACGGCACACCGAGCACTCCGATAATGATATGTAAATACTGCGCCATAAACGCTGGCAAGACATTAACCGCATTCCCTGCAATCGCTGTTAGCATACCAGTTCCGTTCAAAATTCCAAGAAACAATCCCGCAGCGATGATGATTGACGCCATCGTCAGTGCGTTCGAAGCATGGGCTTGAATACGTCCCATCTGCTCTTTTGGTGTGCGGTAGTTGAGAGGCAAAGCAATCGCTACACCAATCAAGAACGCAAGTCCCGCCGGAAGCAGACCTGACATTAAAATACCGATGACCCCGATTGCTAAAATAGCATTTGCCCATAGGAGTTTCGGACGTTTCAAGGACTCGTCCACGTCATTGTTTAAAATACTGTTGCTCAAATCATACTTTAACGGATTCCCTTCCTCTGCACGTTTTGCAATCAAACGTTTTTCCCGGAAGCCCATGAACACAGCAATTAGTAACATCAATCCAATGCCGATAATCTGGATCTTGATCAAAGGATGCCATAACTCTGTGACATCCGTGCTTAATACGGACGCTACACGCCCAAGTGGCCCTGCCCACGGAAGCATATTCATAATGGCAGCGGTTCCACTTATGAGTAAAAGTAGTAAATACGGATTCATTCCAAGTCGCACATAAAGAGGCAACAGCGCTGTAATCGTAATCAAGAATGTTGAAGCTCCGGATCCGTCGAGTTGGGCGATTCCCGCAACTGCTACAGTCACAAGGGCTACAAGCACCACATTCCCTTTTGATAGCGCTACCATTTTATTGATGACTGGTTCAAATAGTCCGACGTCCTGCATAATACCAAAGAAAATAATCGCAAAAATAAACATGACAGCGACACTGATGACCGAGCTGATACCATCTGAGAAGAACGTGCCTAGGTCATCAAATGAAAATCCTGCTATAAACATCGCTACGATTGGCGGAATTACCATTGCGACAAGCGGTGATACCCGGCCACTGATCAATAATCCGACAATCACAAAAATCGTCACAATTCCAATAATACTTAACATACCGATGTCCCCCTTGTTGAAGCTTGTCCTAATAGTAAGACAATTCACAACACGGAGGAAGAATACGGTCATTCGTTCAGTAAGCTACATTAAATCAATTTTGTTCATAAGTTTCACGAATCACATAACTACGCTCCGGCCGCCCCACAGTTCCGTAGAGAAGCTTCGTCTCCAACCTGCCTGCTTCCACAAGATGCTCCAAATATCTCCGAGCTGTCGAGCGGCTCGTTCCAATGAGTTCACTGACTTCTGTCGCTGTCAATGTCGAATGTCCTTGCCCTCCAAATAACTGCATCACCTTATCTAAAGTTAACGCATCAATGCCTTTAGGAAATTCTTTTTCCCCCGAAGAAGAAGTGGCTGAAACGAACAGGGCATCTAACGTATTTTGAGAAACACTCGATTCCCCTTCTAAAGCCTTTTCAATTCGCTCGAATTTTTGGAATGTGAGCTTTAGTCTTGCCTCATCAAATGGTTTCACGATGTAATCGAACACGCCGTACGAATAAAGTGTCGTGACGTCACGGTGGGCGTTCGCAGCAGTTACCATGACCACCCGAACCTCTGGAAAGTTTGTTCGAATCTCGCGCACGAGCGTGTACCCTTCCACGTCAGGAATATAAAGGTCCATGAATAAAATATGGGGCTGTTCAAAGCGAAGCGCATCTAGCAGGCTTGCCCCATTCAAAAATTGGCGCATGTCTGCCTCCGGTTTGAGTGACTGGATATAGTCTGCATGTAAAGCTGCAATCCGGAAATCATCTTCAAGTATCCAAGTCTTCATTTGTTCACGTCCTTTTAAGAGTTAGTAGGAAACATGCACCACCCAGATGGCTCTCTTCTACTAAAATGGTGCCGCCCTCTTTTTGAAGTGCTTGCATACTCAACGCGAGGCCATATCCATGGTCGTAGCCATCCTTTGTTGTATACCCGAGTGTAAAAATATGCGCGGCCGTCTCCTCGTCGATTCCCGGTCCGTTATCATGCACTTCCATGAGCAACTCGTGCTTGTACTGCTGGATGACAACATGGATTTTTTTGTCTGTTTGCTCCACTTTTTGCAATACATCGATTGCATTTTGCATGACATTCCCGAGTGCTGTCACAAGGGCGTCCACTTGTTGTTCCGGATACTGATCAAGCTCGTTCTCAGCATCCACTGTGACCACGATTCCCCGTTCTTTTGCTTCCGAAATCTTCCCTTCTAAAAGTGCTTGAATGAGAACCGGCGCTTGTTTGCCAAGCATCGTCAGTTCTGCCGTTGAGTCGTGCTGCTCATCTCGAATAAAAGAAATGGCTTGTTCTACTTGCTTACGTTTCAACAGACCGAGCAACACGTGCAGTTTGTTTGAAAACTCATGGGTCTTCGCGCGCTGCATCTGCGCTTGTTGTTTGACGCGATTGAGTTCGTTCGTGAGCGCTTCGTACTCGAGCTTTGTTCGTAAAATGTACAAGTATCCTAATTTCTTGTCCCGTTCCAACGGGGCTTTCGACAAGATGATGTCTTGGTTTTGGAGAGGGATTTCAAGAGCTCGGATGGCCTCTTCTCTTACCAGCTTTTCTGGAAGAACGTGCTGAAGCAGTACGCCCTCTTTCAGTTGGGGAATCAACTCGTGTGCACGCGCATTCGCAATGACTACTTTATGCGTCTCGGAAGCGAGCACAATGCCATCCGACGTTTCTTCTAAAATCGTATGGTACGCCGAGTACAATCCTGCGATTTCGGTTGGTTGCATACCAAGAAGTTGGCGCTTTACATATATGGCTACTAGGAATGCCGCTCCAATACCTACAGCAGCAACTAGGAGCGTCAGCTGAAGCCAACTCTGGAATACAGCATCGATTGACTGTTGCACTTCTTCTGTCAAATAGCCGACCGAAATGATGCCGACCACTTCCCCGTCGACCATCACCGGTACTTTCCCGCGTATCGATTCACCAAGGGATCCGGTCGTGATGGACACAATCGCCTCCCCGTTCACAAGCGCGGAATCGTTGTCGCCACCTACCATGGACTGCCCAATTTTTTCTGGGTCCGGATGCGTGTAGCGAATTCCTTGAGCATTTCCAATAACGACAAATGTCGCTTGTGTATCTTTGCGTATCTCTTCAGCAATCGGTTGCAATCGCTCGGAAGGATTCGGTTCAAAAAAAGCTGCTTGCACGTCGGGACGATCAGCAATTAAATAGGCACTGGTAAGCGCTTTTTCTCCCATCTCTTCGACAATCGAGTCTTGGAGGTAGTGATTGATCAAAATGAGAAACAGTACACAGATGGTGAATATAATTATGCTCATCGTCACTAGTAATCGTGCTGTCAGGGAGTGTCTGAATCGTTGCACACGGCGTCCTCCTTCCGAATCGAAAAAAGCCCTTACAGTTGCAAGGGCACGAACATCTCTCTACTTTAAGTGTAGCATGAAAAAAGGATGGGTGACAGGCACCAAATGGGAACTGGTGGAAAATGGTGACCAGATGCACAACTTAGAAAAAAATCCCACCACCATGATTCACAAAAATAGGAAATTCGGATAAACTGAAATTACCAGAGGACGTATGTCTAAACTGTGCTTAATAAGGAGGACAAGATGTGGAGTTTCTGATTTCTTTTGCAACTTTGGTTGGCTATTTCGTGTCAATTGCACTTGTCTATTCGCTAGCAGAAAAAACTTTGAAAAATCGTGCAGATACGTTCGTACGTGTTATTCCAGTCGTTATTTATATGCTTCTGACTAGCTATTTCTTAAATCAACTGACGGGCTCAAAAGTAATTTATGGATCTATCGCATTTATTGCCGGTATTCATCTGCTTTATCTCATTGCACTTACTACTGTTTATAAACACCTTCGTCCTGACAAGTATGCAAAACTAGTAGAGAAAAATAGTATATACTAACAGCCACCCTCATTTGAGAGCGGCTGTTTTTTTCATATTAATCCAGTAACGCCTCGTCAACTCACCGTCACCTGGATCTACGCGCTTATCTTCTAGAACACCTCCATTTTTCTCGATGACACCGGCAGATCCTAAGTTGTCATCTGTACAAGTGATGAGCACTCGCTCAATTCCAAATTTCTCAGCATCTCTTAAAGCAAGGCGCAACATCTCACTCCCAAGCCCTTCTCTTCTACGTAAAGGCGAAATTGAATACCCAATGTGGCCAGCGTAGTTATATAAGTACTCATTCAAAGCTTTTCTGAAATTCAACATACCCACAACTTCGCCGGTCCTTGAATCGACTGCAACATATTGTTCGGCATGGACCCAACCTTTTTGGACTGTTTCCTCATAGCGATCTTTCTCCACTTGGTCGAGCCATAGCTCTAAACTTTCTGCTTTGACAAGTTGCGAACTCCCATGAATACCGTTCGGACTCTCTGGAAAGAGGTCGCGAAATGCTTCAATTGCAGGAATATGTTCTATTGTAGGAATTATTAACTCAATGGTCATTGGCACTCTCTCTTTCTGGGAAAAATAGATTTTTACTAGTTTATCAGTAGTCAGGTGATGTGTCACTAGAGGTTTTTTCTATTATCTGGTAGCTGATTTCCATTTGGTGCCTGTCACCATTTACCATCTGTTTCCATATGGTGCCTGTCACCCTGTTAGTCACCCTGTTATTTCACAGAATAGTTTGTATATATCATCTGAATACGCTACACTTTAATTGGAATCATTTGGTTCCACTATCCCCTACACTGGCGAACTCCTTCCCCTAAACCACTTAGAAAGAAGGAATCCCATGTTGACCTCACTAGCTTCATCCACTGCAAATGACGAAGAACTTCGTATGATTTTGCGCGCCTTTCGTTACCACTTCGCCCAACAAGATGCCCGTAAAGTCACTCGCGTTTATTCGAATGCCACTCTGGAATACCTTACAATTCACAAACCGAAAACACTCCTCGAACTTTTGCGTGTTCCTGGCATCACTCTGAACAAAGCCGAAGAATTTGGAGAAGACTTGTTGGAAGTCATTCATCGGCATATGACCGGGCAACTTCCTCTCATTGATCTGACGCATATCCCACGGACAGCTTCCTTTTCATCACCACTCCTCGAGACAGTGTTGGACGAAACGAGTGAAAATGTGAAGCGCGTTTTACGTGAGTTTCGTTATAGGGAATCAAAAGCGAATGGCCAGCCTGCATACATTATTTTCACTAATCAAACACTTATAGACATTGCCATTCAAAAGCCCACGACACTAGAGGAATTAGGAACTATTTATGGCATCGGACCACGAAAAATTCAGGATTTTGGTGAAGCGATTTTAGCCATTGTTCAAAAAGCAGCGACGGAGTCAGAAGTAGAACATGTAAAAGCCTAGCAAGCAACCCATCCCTTGAATGATTCAGGGATGGGTTTTCTACTTTTCAAGAAACTTGATGGTGCCTAGAAGGTGCCTGTCACCATTTACCAGCAGTTCCCATTTGGTGCCTGTCACCCCTATAGACTCAGAAATCAAAAATGCGTTATTCCCAATTGATTCCATACTGTGGTAATGTGAATGTATTCTATTTGAAAGGAGTGGCTATATGCCTCGAAAAAAAAGAGCATTTCAACCCAATCATTTTTATCATTGTATTATGCGCGGAAACAACCGCCACAACGTTTATCCAACAGACCTGGATATGCTGGAGCTCACTCGATCCTTTGAACTTGCACATGAACGTTATCCTTTTCAAATTGTTGCATACTGTTTCATGTCAAATCATTACCACATTCTGATTCGTGAAGAACACGGCAATCTCTCTAAAATAATGGCGCTTGTCAATAAACGCTATAGCGATCATTACCGAAAACGCTATGACTTTATCGGTCGTATTTATCAGCAAAGGTTTTGGGCGTTTGCAGTGCGTACTCCTCGCAAAGTTTTAGAAACTAGTGCATACATTCACCGAAATCCGATTCAGACCCAAGTACCAATGGTTGAGGATTTGAAAGACTATCCCCATAGCAGTTTTCCTCATTATGTTTCTTCAGAAAAGAATCCCCCTACCTTCTTAGACCTTATCTACTTACCGAACTTACTGTATTATCCTTTTGAAAAGACAACTACTAGTTATGTTGATTTTGTTTTACATCGAACCTTTTTTGCAATCGAAAATGGAATGGAATTAGAAGAATATGATTCTCGTCAACTACTTCCTTTTGTTAGTTTAGAGAAAAAGTAACTAGGTGACAGGCACCATTTACCATCAGTTTCCATTTGGTGCCTGTCACCATATCTTCAACACCAAAACTGTATCTTATAACCCATTTTTACTGTATAATTCTTTAGACATATATAGTTCTATAAACAACCAGAAAGATTCCATATACCTCCATTTAAATTGATTTTTGAACTGTTTGTCTGACGGAAAGGATGATTGATGATGAACCCTGACATGCAAGATTGGAACAGTGGCCTTATTATTTTGATCAGTATAAGTATACTTTTACTCGTTGCACTTATTTTTAGTTTAAAACATCAACGGAAGCTACATAATCAACTCGTCGATTCGGAAGTTCGCTTTCAAGCTCTGATTGAATCGGCCCACGACGCCATTATCGTCACGGACATAGATGGGGCGGTTGTACAATGGAACAGAGGTGCTGAACGACTTTTCGGTTACACAAAGTCCACGATGATTGGCACACCCATTTTCACTGTCGTCCCGAAACAAATTCAACCTTCCTACAAACAAGCCATCACAGAATTTTTAAAGCTCGAAGACTCATCAAATTTTGATCGTATCATTGAAACACTTGGCCTCACAAATAAAGGGCGGGAGTTTCCCATTGAGGTCAGTATCGGAACATGGACCATTCGAGAAGGTCGTTTTATCAGTTTCATCTTAAGAGATATCACGGATCGCAAGCTTGAAGAAGCACAGTTAAAGGACCTCATTTATTTGGACGATCTGACAGGGCTTCCTAACCGCCGTATGTTCACAAATCGCTTGCACTCCTTATTAGCGCGTTCGGAAAAACGGAACACTTCATTTGCTCTCCTGTATTTGGATTTAGACAACTTTAAACAAGTGAACGATCAACATGGTCATCTTCTTGGTGACGAACTTCTTATTCAACTCAGCACGCGTATTTACAAAAAGCTCGGTCTATATGACACGCTCGCTCGGACCGGGGGCGATGAGTTCCTATTTCTTCTAGCGGATAAAGATGAACAGGAAACCAAACAATTTGTTGAGTGGCTTAGTTCAAGTTTTGAAACACCTTTCGAAGTGGAGGGTAAGCATTTTACAATCACCTGCTCGATTGGTATAAGCATGTACCCTAAAGACGGGATTGATGCAGACCGACTTCTTCGCAATGCAGACACGGCACTTTATCAAGTGAAAGCAAAAGATAAAAATGGTTATCGATTTTATTCGAGAGCAAATTAGACGAATGAAAAGGAAACCTCTCGTCCTGAGAACCGGAAACCGGAACATGTGACTGGGTGACAGGCACCATCTGGGAACTGGTGGAAAATGGTGACAGGCACCGCACAAAACTCAAAATAAAAACCGTATCCAAAACCTTTCAAAGGTTTCGGATACGGCTTTTTTATTTCTTCGGCAAATTCATGTATTTGTTTTCAATCCACGTATCGAACTTCTCTCCATGCTCGTAGTGCATCGTGTCATACATTTCAGGGTTTGCGGATTGGAAAGCTTCTTTGAAGGCATCGAGTTCAAACTCTTCCATTTCCGTTTCACGCTTCACCTGATGGAACACTTTTGTGAAATCACTATTTTTGTATTTTGTGTTCTTTTTGGAAAGTGTGATCTTCTGGCCATCTTTTTTCAAGTTTAAGCGGTTTGCGATGTTCACTGCTTCTTCTTTCACCGCATAAACGCGGTCATGTAGCGCTAAGCTGATAATTGTATCGTGCGCTTTTGGTGTGTCATATTTCTCTAATTCTTTCACTGCGTTCAGACGTGTTTCCCAGCTCGAGCGGTCGCGTGCTTGGCCAATCCATTCAGAAACAGTTTGTTCATTGGTGTTTTCAGTCATGGTAATCTCTCCTCATTCGAAACTGGAAGGGGTTTTTTCTCGATCCCAGTAGTGTCCATTAAGTATAGTCGTTTGCAGCGTTTGATACAAATGACTGAAAATAGTGTGATTGATGATTGGGTTTCACTTCCAAATAGGGACAGGCACTATTTGGAAGCAGGTGAAAAATAGGGCCAGCCACCATTTGGATATTGCCCCGCAAAAAAAGCTGAAATCAAATTGATTTCAACTCCTCGTTTATTTAGGCAAACTGCTTTGAATTCTCTTTCGCACTCGCAACTTTACGCTCATTTTGACGAGACAATTCTCGGATTGTTTCGGCTAGAAGTAACGTTCGTTCTGGTAGGGATTCAACTAAAACATTTTCGCCCTCGTTGTGCATTTTGTCTCCAATAGGGCCCATCCCATCGATCGTCGCTACACCAAGGTAAGACGGGAATGAAGCGTCTGAGCCACCACCCGTATGTGTATCCGTCACTGTGATACCGTGTTTTTCTCCAACACTTTTTACAATGGCCAATAGCTCTTGGTTTTTCTCATCGAATTCCATAGGTGGACGATTGATTCCGCCTTCTAAATCGATGCTCGTACCTTCCACATCCGATTCCGCACAAATGGTCTCAATCTGTTCCGTGACATCGCGCCCCTGCTTTTTGTTCCGAACGCGCACATCCACGTACCCCACCGCAGAGTCTGGAATGACACTTGTGGAGCGCCCACCTTCAATCTTCCCAACGTTAATCGAAACCCCATTGTCATGGTCAGAAAGCTGGTGGAGTTTTGTAATTTTGTAGGCAAGTTCTTGAATCGCACTTACGCCTTCTTTTGGCGCAACACCGGAATGGGCCGCTTTTCCGCGTACGCGCATAATGTAGCGCCCCCCACCTCGGCGTGACGACACAACTGAACCATCTTTTCGAGCGGGTTCCATAACAAGCGCATAATCAACTAGTCGACTGTAGTGTTCGATTAATTTACGTGACGCGCGAGAGCCGATCTCTTCATCCGCATTTAAGATGATGACGACATTTTTTAAAGCATCCGGGTCCAAAGACTGCAGATATTTCATTGCGTATAAAAGGCTGATTTGGCTTGCTTTCATATCAGCAACTCCAGGACCATAGGCATATCCATTTTCAATCCGGAATGGGCGTTCTTTTGCTGTACCTTCTGGGAACACCGTGTCCATATGGGCAATAACTAAAATTTTTGGGTCTTTTACAGATTTGTGTTTCAACACCAAGTTGTTACCCAGTGTTTTATTTTCATGAATCTTTACTGTGAAACCAATCTTTTTGTATTCACGGGCTAGGCGGTCGCCCACTTCATCGACTCCAGCTTTAAACCTGGAACCACTATCAATATTTACGATTTCTTCGAGTTTAGTGAGCATCTCTGGCAACTGTGTCCTGAAATAATGCATCCTTTATCTCTCCTTGTTTTGGTAAATCTATAATCTCTAGCTTAACATATAAACGAATTCTTATTTCTTTATGTTCCCAGATTTTACTCCAAAAAACTTTTTTTGATACTTTTTTGTTCTTTATGGTAGTAAGAAGGGGTGACAGGCACCAAATGGGAGCTACTTCCAAATGGTGACAGGCACCAAAACTAATCATTTAATGATAACATAGTAGTTATTGAATTTAATGATTACCTAATTAGTGGAGGGAATGTATGAGGAAGAATCAAGAGCTTTATGAATTTATTCGTGATCGCGCGGACGATCTGACCGAAAACTGGTACAATTCGCTCGATAAGGACCGAAATGGCGTGTATGGCACTCAAAACCCCGATGAAATCAAGTTATTGAAAGCTCAAAACAAGTCTTTTCATCTATTATTTGCAAAGTTATTTGATCCTGAAATGATAAATTATGACGAAGAAGTGCATCGGTGGGTAGACAGTATTTCCAAAGATACAGCCCATCAAATGACACCGCTAGAAGACATCATCGCGGAATTTTTCCGAATCGAGACGCAATACATGCAGTTGATTGAGAAATATGTCATAGCCAACGCGGACCAATTTTCTGCAATCGAGGTCATGAAGTGGTCGAAAGGTGTAACAGACTCTGTAAACGGAATTATTTTAGAGTTCACACATAAGCATACGGAAGCTGCAGAAAAGCGCTTGAATGCGCAACAAGAAATGATTGTGGAAATGAGTGCGCCTGTCATCCGGTTGACTGACAACATCGGCTTACTCCCATTAATCGGAGAAATCACAACATATCGTGCGCAAGTCATTTTCGAGAAAGCATTGACGCAATGTGCGGAAAAGAAATTCGAGCGACTGTTCATTGATTTATCAGGCGTACCTATTATCGATACAATGGTTGCCCATCAAATCTTCCAACTGATCAAGGGACTGCGCTTGATCGGTGTGCAGACCTCACTTTCTGGAATGAGCCCTGAAATTGCGCAGACCGCTGTACACCTAGGGTTGGATTTCAAAGACATCAAAATGCACAGTTCACTTTCACGTGCGTTAGAGTTATATATACACGATTAAATGAAACTAGAGTAGCCAACTGAGGTTGCTCTAGTTTTTTTGGAATGTATCCCCAATTGGTGGAAAATGGTGACAGGCACCCCCAAAAAGTTTCATTCAACTATTCAAACTCTAAAAACTCACCTCTTGTAGATAACCTTCTAAATGCCAAAAGCACCTCCGCCACAGCGGAGGTGCTTCCTTGACTCTAAAATTGGATGTAATATCCCAGATAGTGCCTGTCACTAAATGGGAGTGATTCCCATTTGGTGACAGGCACCCATTAAGTACTCTAATCATTTACGATTTGCTCATCAATACACTACGGATTGCCTGTGCCTCGATCCGTGGGGTATTGTTAGCAGTTATACCGCTCCCAACTATTGCTACATCAATGCGTGTAGCGTCCAAATAGTGAACACGCTCTAAGTTGATACCCCCTGCGATGTAGATGGTTACGCTATCTAAACCACTCACTAAATTGATGTGTGTAAGAACGGAAGTGTCCCCTTTTGATTGCATATCTTTGCCGATATGAAGACAGAAATGACGTGCACCGAGCTCATAAAGTGCTCGAACTCTGGCGGGATCCGAACAATTTAAAAGGTCGATCACGATCTCGCCCTCAAACTCTTTCGCAACTAGTAACATATCTTGAATCGTTTGATCCGCGGCAAATGCCATTGCAGTAACGTAGCTAGCACCCGCTCCAAAAGCTTGATAGGCTTCGTGTCTACCTGCATCACACGTTTTCATGTCAACAAAAAGAGATTTATCCGGAAATTGCTTATGAATGTCCCGCACAATTGCCATACCGTATTCTTTGATGACGCCGGTGCCGATTTCCACAATGTCGACGACCTCCGCTGTTTCTTGAATCAATGCAAAACACTTCTCTTGCGTGAGGCGATCAAGCGCTAGTTGAAGTTTCATGGTCACACACCCGAATAGGCCATGAAGCCGCCATCGACCGGTACAGTGACGCCTGTGACGAAGCCAGAATAAGACTCATCGACAAGCCAGAGCATTGTTCCAATCAAATCTTCAGGGTTACCAAACCGGCGCATCGGTGTGTGCGTCATGATTTTATGCGAGCGGTCTGTCAAACTTCCATCTTCATGTGTGAGTAGCTTACGGTTTTGCTCGGTCAAGAAGAATCCTGGTGCAAGGGCGTTGACGCGCAGGCCAGCTTCCGCGAAATGAACCGCCATCCACATCGTGAAATTGTTAATAGATGCTTTTGCAGCACTGTAAGCAGGAACTTTGGTCATCGGCGAATAAGCACTCATCGATGAAATATTCAAAATGACAGGATTCTTAGATTTCAATAACTCTTTTCCAAACACTTGAGACGTCAAAAATGTCCCGGTGAAATTCAAATCGAATACTTTCGAGAACGCGAGAGCGTCCATATCGAAGAAAGTCTGCGTGGCATCGCCTTCTCCAAATACCTCGTTCGTCGTAGTAGCGGCCGGTTGATTCCCGCCTGCTCCTGTAATCAAAATATCTACTTGTCCAAACGCAGAGATCACTTGGTCGCGAACAGCTTCAAGCGATGCCCGGTCCAAAACGTCT
The DNA here is from genome assembly GCF_041475995.1 of Chryseomicrobium imtechense. Classification (NCBI taxonomy): domain Bacteria; kingdom Bacillati; phylum Bacillota; class Bacilli; order Caryophanales; family Caryophanaceae; genus Chryseomicrobium; species Chryseomicrobium imtechense. The sequence continues at coordinate 157,279 of NZ_JBGOBM010000005.1, forward strand.
GCAGAGTAAGCAACCGCTTCCCCACCCGACGCTCGAATCTCATCTACGATGATTTGACCTTTTTCAAGTGTGCGATTGATGAGTGCGACACGTACGCCCTGTTTTGCTAATTCCTTTGCCATAGCGGAACACAATACGCCACTTCCACCTGTTATGACAGCAGTGCGGCCTCTTAAATTTTCATGGGTGTACATGGTTAGACCTCCTGCTTCCGTGCTTGATACGCATCCCATAAACCATTCAAATACATGACGCCAAGCGCGCGGTCATATAAGCCGTAGCCTGGGCGACCTTCTTCATTCCAAAGATGACGCCCGTGGTCAGGACGAACGTATCCCGTAAATCCTTGATCCGCCATCTCACGCACGACATTCGTCAAATCGACAGAGCCGTCTGACGTAAAATGAGACGTCTCAATGAAATCTCCGTTCTCAAAAATTTTGACGTTGCGGAGATGCGAGAATGGTGAACGCGCCAAAAATTGATGGGCAAGTGCTACCATGTCATTGGATGGATTTGCACCAAGAGAACCTGTACAGAACGTGATCCCATTGGCTTTTGAATCGGAAATCTCGAGTAAACGCTTCAAGCTGTCGCCGCTCGTCATGATGCGTGGCAATCCGAAAATCGACCACGGTGGATCGTCTGGGTGAATCGCCATTTGAATGTCTTGTTCTTCACAAACTGGAAGAATTGCGCTTAGGAAATACGCAAGATTTTCCCATAAATCGTCTTCAGTGACGTCTGCATACGCATCAAATAGTTCCTGAATTTTAGCAAGTCGCTCCGGTTCCCACCCCGGCATAGTCATCGTAGTCGAACTTGCAATCTTTTCTATCAGTTCTGCAGGTTCGATATCATGTACTTTGCTCTTTTCATAAAAGAGCGCTGTAGATCCGTCCGGAAGGGGGTGATACAAATCCGTACGCGTCCAGTCAAACACTGGCATGAAGTTGTAGCAGATGACTTTTACGCCAACCTGTCCTAGATGACGAATCGTCTGTTTGTAGTTTTCGATATACGTATCTCGGTCCGGAGAACCAATCTTGATCGCATCATGAATATTTACACTTTCCACTACATCAGCATGAAATCCGTGCGAGCGAATGTAGTCAACTTCACTTTTGATTTCTTCAAGTGGCCATACTTCTCCAGCCGCTTTACCATGAAGTGCCCACACAATGCCTTTTACGTTTGGAATTTGTTTGATGTGCTCTAAAGTGATCTGATCGTTACCACGACCATACCAGCGCCATGTCATATTCATCGTGTCAATCACTCTCCTTTGAAGTTGCTGCCATGTACTCTTTTGCTAGGTCGGTAACGGCCTGTGCACCACCTGATCGATAAGCTTTTGTTAAGTCACTTCCAACCCCTACAGCAAAAGCTCCTGCATCTAGCCATGAGCGCGCGGTTGCTAAGTTGACGCCACCTGTCGGCATAATCTGTAAGTGTGGAAGTGGACCGTTAACAGCACCAATAAAAGAAGGCTCGAAATTATTTGCTGGGAACAGCTTGATGACATCATGTCCACACTCAGCTGCTTCCACCATTTCTTTGATTGTTAGGCAACCAGGCAAATAAGGGATTGCATACCGGTTACAGACTGTACTAATTTCGGGGTTAAAATGAGGACTCACCACAAACTGTGCACCATGGAGGATCGCATGGCGTGCCGTTTCAGAATCCAGCACAGTACCTGCACCAATCAAACAGTCCTCTTTTTGAAGAGCTCGAAATGCTTCAGCTACTTCAGGTGTTGTATATGTCACTTCAATTGCTTTTAAACCACCTGCTATGGCTGCGCGTGATACATCGATTGCTTCTTGATACGATGCACCTCGAATTACGGCAACAACTCTCAACTCTTGTAATCTTATTAATGTCTCATACTTTGTTGTCATGGTCTGCCCCTTTCCTTACGAAAATTCAATCAAAGCTTTTCGAACTGTATCTGGATTCTGTTCTACAAAGGTGAATGCCTCTTGCGCTTGGTCGATTGTAAATCGATGTGTAATTAATCCATTTTCTTTCAGTTTGCCTTCATTTAATAATTGAACCACTTTAGCGAATTGGTTTGTCTGCAAACGAGACCCAACAATCGTCAATTCTTTCTTCGTAATCGGTAGTTGCGGAATCTGAGAAAAACGTTCATCAAATCCTAAAATTACAATCGTCCCCGCTACCGATGCCATCTGAATAGACTGTTCGAAAGTTTGTGGTAAACAAACAGCATCAATGACGACGTTTGCTCCTTCTCCGTTTGTCACATCTAGTAATTTCGACAGAACATCTTCTTCTAGTGGGGAGACCACAAAATCCGCACCGTTCGCTTTTGCAAACGCAAGACGTTCTGGTTTAAGATCAGACATCATGACAGTCGCACCTGCAAGCTTTGCCATCTTTAAAATACAAATCCCAATTGGTCCGCATCCATGGATGAAGACAAAGTCACCACTCTCGACTTTGCCTCTCCAGACGGCCTGAGCTCCGATTGAATACGGCTCGGCAAGAACAACTTCTTCCCACGGCAAGCCTGCATTCACTTTATGGAGCTGGCGGGCAGGAAGGACGAAAAACTCGCGCATCCCACCGTCTTCATGGACACCAAACACCGACAACTCCTTACACACATTCGGACGTCCTTTGCGGCAAGCATAGCATGTTCCGCAATAACGGATCGGCTCAACGACTACGTGGTCACCAGCAACTAATCCAGCTACATCTGACCCTACTTCGACGACTTCCCCAGCAATTTCATGACCTAAAATACGTGGATATGTAGCAAGCGGGTTTGTTCCGTGATAAATATGCATATCCGACCCACAAATCCCAGCTAGTTTCACTTTCACTACAACATCAGTTGGATTTTTTAATGTAGGCATTTCTAATTGCGCTACGCGAAGATCATGCGCTTCTTTTACTTGAATAGCGTTCATACGCGAGTATCCTCCTTATTCAAATAGACCTGGCAAGAACAACGTGACTTGCGGTACAAATGCCACAATTAATAACACAATGACGCTGACTAAGAGGAATGGCAATAACTCCCGTGTGGCATGTCCCATCGAGACGTTTCCTATCTGGGATGCGACAAACAGACAGACCCCTACTGGTGGCGTCACTACTCCAATTATCATTGCAAGAACCATTGTAACCCCGAACTGGATCGGGTCCATTCCAACTTCCATGGCAACAGGTAGTAATACCGGGAACAAGATGACAAGACCTGCAATCGTCTCCATGAAAGTCCCTACAAACAACAGCAAGACGATGATTAGAAGAATTACGACTACACCATTTGTAGAGATACCTAGAATCGCGTCTGCGACCATTTGTGGAATCCGTTCAGCAACCATGATCCACCCAAAGAGATTGGCAAATCCAACGAGTAGCATGATGGCAGCTGTCGAAGTCATCGTCGACAACATGATTTCTGGAATCTTTTTGATTGGCAATTCTTTGTAAACAAAGATACCGATAATGAATGCATAAATTACTGCAACAATTGCTGCTTCAGTCGGTGTGAAGTACCCACCTAAGATCCCCCATAAAATAATGAAGGTCATAAATAGAGCCCAAAATGCACCTGTAAAGCTTTTCCATACTTCTTTGAATGACTTTTTCTCACCCTTTGGATAATTGCGTTTCACCGAGATTATGTACGTTGGAATCATTAAACCTAATCCAAGTAAAATTCCAGGAATCGTTCCAGCTAAGAATAAATCTCCGATTGATAAAGAAGCAAGTGTACCAACGATAATCATTGGGAGTGATGGTGGAATAATCGCACCAATTGTTGAGGAAGAAGCTGTGACAGCCACTGAGAACCCAGCTCCGTAGCCTTGCTTTTTCATCGCAGGAATTAAAATCGATCCGATACTCGCCGTGTCTGCAAGTGCTGTACCTGAAATTCCGGCAAAGCCCATAGAAGCACCAACGTTTGCAAGACCAAGACCACCACGAACGCGACCAAGTAAGTTGTCAGCAAACCCGATGATACGGTCTGTGATTCCACCTGCATTCATCAAGTTCCCTGCCAAGATAAACCCTGGGATACAGAGAAGAACGAATGAGTTCAATCCGCCGAACATACGCTGCGGAAGGATTGTGAGTGGAATGTCCGCGACAATCAAATAGATGACAGAGGAGAGCCCTAAACTAAAAGCAATCGGTACACCTAGGAATATTAAAATGATAAAACTACCAAATAACAACAATGCCATTACAGCTCACCTCCATATGTCGTTTCATATGGATTTTTCTTGTTTTTGAAGAGAAATCCGATGCGAACAAGTGACATAACTAATAAAAAGATACCCATGATAAACAACGAGGCATGAATGACAGACATCCGGATCGGCATCGTCGCAGACATTTGCGCGCGGCCAATCTCAACAAATGTCCATCCCTCTTTGATTAAAAGTGCACTGATCAATGCAATGGTTACATAAACGCCGATGTCATAGTACCGGCGGAACGTCTCTGAGAATCGGGTAACAATCAGATCGACGTTGATGTATTCGTTGCGAAGTAGAGCGAGCGGTGCTGCAAATGCAATGGCATATAAGAACAAGTAGCGTGTAAGTTCTTCCGTCCACACGTAGGATAAAGGCAAATAGCGAGATAAAATCTGCAATGAAACTACAATAATCAACCCTGTGAGACAGAGTACAGCAAGTAATCCTAGTATGCGAGTGATCCATTTTAATACGCCCATAGGGGAGTACCTCCTTAAAATATATAGGGAAAGGCACAGGACAATCGTCCAAAGTGCCTTTAGATTCCCTATTATTCAGTTTCTAAAATTCGGTTGTATAAATCAAGTTGTCCTTCATCTAAGAAGCTCTCTACTGCTGGAATCATTGCTTCACGGAATGCATCTTGGTCGACATCCACAAATTCCATTCCCTCTTCTTCTAGAGCTGCCTCAATTTTCGAGATTTCTTCTGTATATAACTCTTCACCAAATGCTTGTGCTTCAGCAGCTGCTTCTTCGACTGCTGCACGTTGCTCATCTGAAATTGCTTCCCACTGTGCATTCCCAACAAGTACATAGATCCAAGAGTAAACGTGCTCTGTGCGGTTTACAAAGTTTTGTACTTCATAAAGTGCTCCACTTTGAATCAAATCAACTGGATTTTCTTGACCTTTAATGACGCCTTGCTGAATGCCTGTGAATACTTCATTGAAATCCATTACTTGTGGCTTTGCCCCAGCTGCTTCCCAAGCATTCAAGAATAAAGGAACGTTTGGAACACGCATTGAGAATCCAGCCAAATCTGCAGGCGTTTCAATTTTTTCAGTTGAAGTCAAGTTACGTGGTGCACGTGTATGGTAGTAAAGTGGTGTTAAACCCGCTTTTTCATTGATTTCATCTGCAATTTCTTGTCCGATTTCCCCTTCAACTACTGCTTGCACGTGCTCTAAGTCGCGGAATGCATAAGGTGTCGCCATTAACGCTGCTTTAGGCGCCCAGTTTTGTAGTGTTTCACCAGAGATGACCATATCTGCTGTTCCTGCAGAAATAGCATTGATTGTATCAGTTTCTCCACCTAATGAGTTACTTGGGTAGATATTGATTGTGATTGATCCGTCTGTCTTCTCTTCTACTAAAGAAGCAAACTCTTCAGCTGTCTTGTGCCAAATATGATTCTCATCGGCTAAGTGACCAAGTTTCCATGTTACAGATTCTACTCCTTCTTCCCCTGAAGAACTGCTGTCTGATCCACAAGCCCCTAAAAATAGTGCAGAAGCTGCGAGTACGGATACCCAACGTAATTTTTTCATGTGTAAATCCCCCTTAAAGTGTAAGTTATATACTAAAATCTTTAGTACCGTTAGTTAAGGCGTTGCTAAAAACTTGTAAACTGAAGATGCAATCGTAATACCTTCTTGTAAACTCCGCTCTTCATTTTGTTGCTCAATTTCTCCTGGGACAAGAACTTGTGAAAAGCCTGCTGCCGGTTCCACTTGACGAAGCTCATCCATCATCTGATCCATAGAGTCAAGGAAGCCATCAAGTGATGTGAAGAAGGATGGATTGATTACACAGACATAATGGCCGAGTTTACGTGGCTGGTCCAACCCTTCATACATTGGTGCGATGTGCGGACCGAATGCAGCGCCGGCAAGTAAGCCAGAAAAGATATCGACAATGACCGATAATCCGTAGCCTTTTGGACCGCCAAATGGTGTCAATGCTTTCACCGCATGAGGATCTGTCACTGCATTCCCTTGTTCATCAACACCCCAACCGACGGGAATTTCTTTTCCAAGCTCTCGATGTTGAAGAATTTTTCCGAGCGCCACTGTGGACGTTGCCATGTCAAGAATGAATGGTTTGTTGTCTCGTGCCGGAATACCGTAAGCGATTGGGTTTGTCCCTAAGAACGCTTCTCGGCCACCAAAAGGCACCATGATTTTATCGGTATGGGTCATAGCCATCCCAATCAAGTTTTCCTTTGCGGCTTTTTCCACAAAATAGCTAAGTGCGCCGCAGTGACTGCTATTATTGACCGTCACCATGCCCACTCCAGCTGTTTTCGCCATGTTGATTGCGTGGTCCATGGCGATGTCTGCGTTGACATGCCCGAATCCATCATTGCCGTCGACTGTCCCTGTAACAGGGCCAGAAGCGGTAAAGAGTGGTTTGGCCGACGGATTTATGCCGCCTGCTTTGATTCGGTTGACATAGTGCTCGGTGCGCAACACACCGTGCGAGTTGACACCTCGGAGGTCGGCATGAATCAATACGTCCGCTACTTTTTCAGCATGCTCGGCAGAAACACCTGCTGCTACGAATTTAGAAATCGCTAGCTCCTTCACTTCTTGATGCGGTTTAGTTACGGTTGTCATATGTTGTCTCTCCTATTCCAGATTCGCATGGTTGTCTTTTAGCGAATCGTAAGATGTTCCTTCAATTGCATCGATAATGGCAGCATCTAAAAGTAAGTGTGCTGCTTGGTCAAACTGGTTGCCTAATGGTTGGATCGTTTTACGATGTGCGTGTTTTTTAGACTTGGTTGCAGCCGGGAGTACGAGACCTTGAAGAAAAGGTGCTGTTCCTAGTACATCTTCATCTGCCGTTACTAAAAACACGGTGGCTCCAGAATTGCTGGCTTGAGTGGCACTATGGACACTTGATGAGGTAGTGCCGGAACCTGATAACACAATAAGTGCATCTCCAGTCCGAATCGCAGGAGTAATCGTTTCACCCACGACATACACTTGTTTCTCAGCATGCATCATCCGCATCGCAACCGCTTTCATAATAAATCCAGAACGACCTTCTCCTGTAAAAAAGAAGCGTCTGTCTTGCTGTAATAGTTCGACTAGTTGGTGATACTGCTGTGAGTGAACCTCAGAAAGGACTTTTTTCATTTCATCAACAATGGTCTGGATCGTCTTCATGTAAACACCTACCGTTCAATTGCCGATTCATTTTTAATAAACCGGTTTAGTTCAGCCAGATAAGGGAGTCCCTCATTATCTCCTGACACAGTTGTAACTAGCGCTCCGGCACCATTTGCCACTCGGAGTCTTTCAGATGCGGGAATATTTTGCAGAGAGGCATAAATATAGGCTGCATCAAATCCGTCCCCTGCGCCGACTGTATCGATTGGTGTAACAGGAAATGCTTCTGCAGTTACCCATTTCCCTTCTGAATAAAGAAGTGAACCGTTTGCTCCGTCTTTGATCACGAAATCTTGAATATGGTGTTGGTCACTGAAAGTCGCTAAACTTCCTTGGTCACTGTAACCGAGCACTAATTCGATTTCATCTAATCCCGTCAAGACAATATCTATGTATGGCCATAAAAGTGTAAAAGCTTCTCTTGCTTCTTCAATCGTCCAAAGCTTTAAACGCAGATTTGGATCGAATGACACCGTCACTCCCCACTCTTTCGCAAGTTTCACAAGGTGTTGGATCAGTAGTACATTCTGTGGGTCGATCGCCATGAATACGCCTGAAATATGGAAGACGTCGATCCCTGCAAACAACTCTTTTGTAAACTGCTCTTTTGTGAAAGTCAGTACAGGTGAGTTCGTGCGGTAATAAAATGTCTTCCCAGAGCCGTCTTCACGAATCTCTTTGAAGTTTACGGATGTCGGATGACCTTCAACAAATTCCACATGCGACATTTGTACGCCTTCTCCTCGTGCAAAGTTGTAGATGACACGGCCAAACTCATCATTTCCTAAACGACTGACCCATGTTGTATCTACCCCAAGGCGTGCACAGCCGATTGCAAAGTTTAACTCTGCACCACCGACTTTTCGCTCGAACGTCGACACATACCGTAGTGGTCCGGTCGTTTTTGGGTTCATCGTAATCATTGCGTCCCCAATCGTGAGGACTTTCTTTTCCTTTGGCATTTACATTCGCTCCATTTGAATGGATTCCCGTTTAATCAGCGTTGGCGCATAGCGTTTCGCGTCATACTCTTCTTTGAAAATCGGGTGTTTGATTAATTTTAGTAAGAACGTTGCTGCTTCTTTGCCCATCTCAAAAGTGGGCTGCTTGACTACTGTGATAGACGGCGTGAATGCATCGAGGTACGGGGAATCATCGATTGTCACTACACGCAAGTCTTCTGGTATTCGTAAATTCTTTTGTTTTGTAAACTTTAATAATTCGATAAGTGAAAGATCATTTCCTGTGAAAAACGCATCTGGAAAGTTTCCTGCTTCGAAAAGTGCAACGAGTTGATGCCGGATGTCTTCTCCCTTACCTTGGACAATCCATTGTTCATTGACTTCTAATCCATTCAACATCAAAGTGTGGCGATACCCTTCCAGTCGCTCCATCCGAGGAGTTACTTGAGGAAGAATTGTGGAACTAATAAATCCGATTTTTTTGCTGCCTGCTTGAATTAATTGTGACACTGCCATGTCTGCTGCTGCATGGTTATCAAGCAGTAGTGTCGGATACAATGTCGGGTGAATCTTTCTATCCATAAAGACAATTGGAAAATTCATTTTTTTTAGCGAGCAGTACAAATCGATATTGTCACCTGTCGGTAAAATGATAAGACCATCGACTTGCTTTGCAAGAAGCATCTCGATATAGTCTTTTTCTTTTTCCGGATTGTCATCCGCGTTACAGACAAATACATGCACATTGTGTTCTCCAGCAACATCTTCAATTGCACGGATAATTTCTGTAGAGAACGCATGTAAGATATTTGCAACAATGACGCCAATTGTAGATGTCTTTTTTTGTTTCAGGCTTTTGGCAATGAAGTTTGGAATGTAGCCCAGGTCTTTGATTGCTTGTTCGATACGTTCTCTTGTTTCCTGAGACATGTATTCATAGCGATTGTTTATATATTGCGAAACCGTACTTTTGGATACGCCTGCTTCTTTTGCTACATCCATCATTGTGACTTTCTTCATGTGCGCCTTCCTCCAATTAGACTAAAACGATTTACTAAACCGGTTTAGTTACTTGCTTAATTGCTAGTATAAATGAAAGGGTTTTCATTTTGCAAGAGTTTTTTAAAAATTTGTTTTATTTAATTTAAAAGGTGACAGGCACCAAATGGAAGTTGATGGTAAAAGGTGACAGGCACCAAATAGGAGCAACCTCCTAAATGGTGCCTGTCACCTTTTAAAACAACCGCAACTGACTCTTCTCCTTCTTCGCTTCCTCAACTGTTGAATAGCCAAGTGATTTGTACCCTTTCAAGCGCTTTTCGTACATCTTCAAGAACGCTTCATCTTTATGATCTACATAATCGTATACTTCTACAGATTCCTTGCCTTCGTATGCTCGGTGGAGTCGGCCAACGTATTGCGCAAGTGTACCTTTCCAAGAAACTGGCATCGTTAAGAAAATGGTGTCTAAGCGCGGATGGTCAAAGCCTTCCCCAGCATATTTACCCGTAGCGAGAATGATACGTTCTTCGTGATCCGGTAGTTGATCAAGCTTTTCAAATTGCTGCTTAAGTTCTTTTTTACTCAGTGCACCTGTTAGAATAATGACATTTTTCGTAAAAGACTTTAGTTTTTCTTTTAGGATATGAAGATGTTCAACTCGTTCTGTCAGAACTAGAGGATTTCGTTTTTGATCCAGCGCCTTCAGAATGTCATTGAAAATCATGTCGTTGCGGCCTTCATCGTGTACTAACTGTTCCAAAATATCCTTTCCTTCTACAGCCTTAAAGTTCGTCATTTTCGGATGAAGAATATGATGGAACTGACGGATGGTCGCTTGTTGTTTTGCATCGATTTTATATACTATCTGCCCACATTGCATGTACATTAAAGCGTGCAATTTATCTTTTCGCGTTGGTGTCGCGGTCAACCCGTGAACGTATGCACTTCGCTGTCTCTTTAAGATTTCTTCGAATGAATAGGCGGAAATATGATGACACTCGTCCACAATAATCTGGCCATATGGATATTCAAGCCCTCTCGTGCGAATGCTTTGAATGGTGGCAATATCGATTTGTCCCGTCGGCTTACTTTTCCCACCGCCAATTTGGCCAATTTCTTTACTCTCAATAGAAAGAAATGCTGTGAGTGCCGTCTTCCATTGTTCAATCAGCTGGTTACGATGCACTAAAATCAGAGTGCTCACTTTGCGTTCTGCGATAAGAGCTGCTGCTACAACCGTCTTTCCAAATCCAGTCGTTGCTGATAAAACGCCGCAGTTCATTTCTTTAAGGTGGTCAAGTGCTTCATGCTGTTGCGGAAATAGGTTTGCGAGTAATTCTACTTCTAAGGGATTTCCGTATTCTCTCAAGTCTTTTACGGTCACTTGCATCTCGATTTCTTTTAGAATTTCATCCACCTTTCCTCTTGGAAACACGAATGTAGTTGGACTTTCCATATACGCTTTGATACTTGAGGGAATTCGGTCTGTCGGTAATCGTTGAGACTTCGCTTTGAAATACTCCGGGTTGCTGACAGTGCATAGTGTCGTCAACTTTTCGGTAAGTGTTGTTGTTAGGAAATGTTTCGGGATATGTAATCCTTCACGGAGGACTAGTTCTGTATTCTCTTGAATTATTTCCGGTTGATTTGTGGGAAGTTGTTGATTTAGTATGTTTTGGATTTGTTGTTGGGAATAGCAGGTGATTTGTTCTAGCTGCCGCCACTGGTTTTCAATGATTTGAAAGTACTTGTCTACAAAAACAGTTTTCCCCGTTTTGCGTTTTTCACCTTGTAAAGGAAGGGCAATGAGATTCCCAAGGCCATTTTCAGTTAGCACATCTTGAGTTGGAAACATTCTATCAAACGATGAAAGGGAAGTCTTCTGCCTTAGAAAAGCTGCTTCCTTAAGCAACTTGCCCCCTAACTTGCGAGCAAGTGTTGCTGGAACTCGTTCGGAAAAGAATAGCCAGATATGACAACCTTGTCCTGATTGAGAGATTTCAACTAAAGTATGTAATTGGTAATTCCTCGTTACTTGTATGAATGATATGACATCCTCTTTCCAGTCTTTCTTATCAAAATCAAACGCCAGAAAGAAACAACTGTTGTCTGGAAGCATCGGATAAATGCCGACTGTCAGTTTGCCTGAAAGATGGTCATAAAGCACATCTTTTGTTAGGGGTAAGAGCTGTCCCTTTGAACTCTTCGCCGGAGAATAGCCGGCTTTTCCAGCTCCAATCCAACGCAGGGCGAATACGTCTTGACGTCCTCTAAATAGTTTTTGATAGATAGCGAGACGTTGGGTGATGACCTCATGTTTGGACAGAGTGGTAGTGGACTCATGGCTGTTGATTTTAGTTACAGTATCGATAGACAACAAATTGTTTTGTTGTAAGATCTGCCTGTACTGTTCGAGTTGTAGTTTCAATTGTTTATTTTCTTTAAGAAGGGCTTGATACTTTTTTTCATAGTCCATTGTGTCACCTCGTGTCTGAGGATTTGTTGTGAATAGTATACCTATTGAGTTCGCAAAAGCCAGTACATAAAAGAGTTCATATTCAGCAGGAAATCTTGAAAGTGCAGTAGAAAATTATAAAAGTACAGCAGGTGGAAGGTGACAGGCACCAATTGGAAACTGATGGTAAATGGTGCCTGTCACCTTTTAATATTTTCTTACCTCCCTACCCACCTCCGCCAAAACCCCCTTAGCGGTTTCTCTCCGATAAAGTCCATAAAGATTTTTTTGTCGAGAATCAGTACAGTATTGTCTTCTAGGATGCTCTCTGTTGGTAAATAGTTATTGATTTCTTCTCGCTCACGCTTTGTTTTCTTTCCTAATACCTCCGTGCGGACGTAGATGGTATTGTCGTTTCGGACATCAAAGGCATCTCGGTTGCTGATAAAAAGTTCTCTCCAGATTTTTTTACCACGCTCGTTGTAATCATCGAAACGATGTTCTGAAAACCATTTTGGAATCTCGAGGTTGCATTCTGTGTGATAGTCCCGGAAGATTTCACGTGCGACTTTTAAGTAGTCGTCAGGTGAATAGAATTCTTCGTCGTGTTGTATTCGCTCAGATATACGCAGTGTAAAATCTTGATACAAGGTGGTCTCTCACCTTCCACATATGGGAAGACATAAATGTATACAAGATGGCCTCAAAGATACGCATTTGTGTCTTATTCGAGCTTTGTATCGTAAAGGCGTTATACGCATCGATAAATTGGTGAATCAGGAGGAGCTGATTTTTAATCTCTTCAGGGGTTGCTCGATTTGAAAACAGAAACATAGTCTCTTCATCCGATTTTTTATAAAGCATATGATTGGATTCGTTATATTCAACAAACACTCGTGTATCTACTTCTTCTGTCTTTTTATTCAGGCGCGACAATTTACTTTTGATTGACTGTGTCTTCTTTTCTAGTTGAGCTTTGGGCAATAAGATGCGATTTCCTGTCTTTTTATCGAGTCTTGTCACGATTTCAATGATTTGCTTCACTTGTTCGACAGTTTCTTTTTGTGAGTGAGTTTTTTGAGCGGCCTCATTCAACTCTTCCATTTGTGCTTGTGTAAACTCTGCAGCAAACTTTCCAGAATATATCTCTTCTTTCAACACTTCTGTTAACTGTTCGGAATCTGCGATATTAATCTTCTCTCCAAGAAGTGTCCTCTTGAACGCTTCTGGAACGAAATCAACGGTTTCTGAATAGATCTCATTGAACCGACTCTGATAAATATCAAACAGTGGATCGTTATCCATCACTATGAGTTCTTCATATTGTTTTCGTTCAGTGAACGCTTGTTCCGTGAAGTTTGCGGAGCCAATCATAACTCGCGTATCTTCTTTGCCATCCAGCAAATAGATTTTCGAATGTATAGGATCATTTCTTTTGGAATAGCGAATTTGGTATTTCTCTGTTTTGATTCGTTCTTGTATGGCTTCAGGAAGGTTTTGAACGAGCTGAATGCGTTCATCAATCGCAACTATTGATTGCAGACCAGCTGTAAATGCTCCTGCCACATGCCCGTCTTCAATACCGAACACCAGGTGTACTTCATCGAATTCTTTTGTCATAGTGAAAACGAATTTGGGAGATGCGACAAATGAAACCACACGAAGTCTAGAGAACCTTGTTGCATCAAATAATTCTTTTGGTGTTGAGTCTTTTACAACACCATTATGAACGACATGCAAATACCGTGCTGCTTGTTCTTCATCAGTAGCAAATAAATTGATTTGTTCATCTGGTTGCATTTGGGCACCTCCGTTTTTAGGTTCATGAATACGAATTCTTTCACCGTAAAATTGTAGCCCTAAATATTCCATCTCTTTAGCAGATATATTCAAGGTACATGTTATAAAATCCTTTATTTATAAGTTGTCAATGTAGGAAAATTAAATGGAAGCGACTTCCAAAAGGTACCTGGACCCCACACAATTTCAACACACTTTATGATTATCCATTTTCGAACGAAGAAATGCGGGTTCCCAGTGCATGCCCAGTGAATAGTCATGAATGTCTGAATTGTGTTTGGGACAGGTACTTAAAAGTAACAGGCACCATTTGGATTCTACTTCCAAATGGTGCCTGTCACCTACAAATAACTTTGCTATACTAAGTAAAAAACAGTGGGGGATTACAGAATGCTTAGAATGGAAAGTACAGAACACCATGTAGGGATTAGGTTGGCTGGGGATTATGACGAGCTAGAGCGACTCTATGAAGCGCTGCATGCTGTGGTGGGAACCGAATTTGAGTACGATGATTATGAGGCGAGTAGGCTCCGTGTGTTAGGGGTGTGTTATGATCTGCGCCATGCGATGATGGGCGATCGAGGGGCAGTGGCGCTCCCGAATGGGTACAGTCGCGACATTGGAAAATTTTTGAATAAGATTGGTCCGGATAAGAATATGTACTTTACATGTGAAATGCTATGGCCGGAAGCGATCTTTATTATGTTAGTTCTGGACGATTTTATTCATCTGTACGAAAGAAAGATGAAAACCCATGTTTGGGATTTGACGGTGATGACAGTCCGGTCGTTCCAAAGCGCTATTGCGAACTGTTTAGAAAAAACAATTCCTGCAACTAAGTTCAACAATGCCAAACGGTATTTCAAGTCGTATGCACCAGGAAAATACAATCGATTCACGACCATGTATGTGGATGATTTGAATATCACACATTTAGAAATGACACCTGAGAAACGCGTCAATCAGTTGAGCATCCTTGTCAAACGACTAGCAGATTTCCCTGACGAGTATTATCACTTGCACCATCAGGTTCTCGAGTCGGCCAGAAGACATAACTGTCACCCTACTGACTTGCGTTATAATCGGGAGTATCCGGAAGATTGGGAGTGGTGAATCTAAAGATATCCGGTATTCGTAAAAGCTGGATATGGAAGGAGTTCCCAAAAGGTACCTGGACCCCACACAATTTCAACACACTTTATTTTTATCCAGTTTTTAACACAGGAATGCGGGTTCAATTTGTATATTTAATGAATAATCTTCATTGTCCGAATTGTGTTTGGGACAGGTACTTAGAAGAGAAAAAAAGTAAAATCACTTCAAAGTCCACACAAAAATCCCTCACCGCGGCTTGGTGAGGGATTTGTTTAGGTAGTATTTTTGATTCGGACTTGTCGGTTTGTCCGGTAGTGTAAGATGCAGGACTTGTTTTTGTACGAGCGGCTTAAGGACGTGTTCCCGTAAATAGCGCGGGCTTTTGATGTTTGTGAAGTTTTGGATTTCCGCCCTTGTCCTTGGTGTTCGGCAATAGTCTGCTACTTTTTGTTGCACGGGTGTCAGACCTGCTAGGTATCCTTCTTTTTGTTCGTTGGCATAGTCACTAGCTTGGTCACCCTCTTGGTCACTAGCTTGGTCACTCTTTGGTTTTTACAACGGAATGATGGTCTGGAAGATGTCGTCTTCAATTTTGAGATCTGTCGGGAAAGAACGAGTCAATTTCACACCTCCACTTCCCCACCTTCTTCCGCGACATTGGAGTCTGTTGCGACGGGCATGAGTGTGCGGTAGTGGATGGCAAATGCGATGGCTCGGTCGGACAGGTGGTCGATGCCCTCGAGGTCAGAGATGGTACGGGCGATGCGGATGAGTTTGAGCTGGGTGCGATTGGACCATTTGTTGTCAAAACATGCTTGGTTGATGGTGTCGAGTTGGGTCTCGGTGGCGCGGCAGTTCTCGAGGACGAGTTTGGACGGGGCGTTGCCGTTCAGATAGCGTCCGTTGTAGCGTTCGTGCTGGATGATGCGGGCTCCGGTTGTACGGTCACGAATGGTTTTCGAGTCTTCGCCTGGCGCCTCTTCTTGGATGCCGCTGCTCTTGAGGCCCATGATGAAATCGAGCCGGTCGTTCAGTGGACCAGAAGCTTTCAGTTGGTAGTTGCGGACCTGGTTGGCGCTACAGCTGCAGTAGCGCTGACGGGAACCATGGTAGCCACACGGGCACGGATTGGTCGCAGAGATCAGGATGAAGCTTGCCGGATAGCGGACGGCCTGTTTGACGCGGGAGATCTCGACTTCCCCGCTCTCCATCGGTTGCCGCAGCATGTCAAGCGTCTTTCGGGAGAATTCACCGAGTTCATCAAGGAACAGCACGCCTCTGTCTGCTAGTGAGATCTCGCCGGGTTTTGGGTAGGTGCCGCCTCCGATCAAGGACATGGCAGATGCAGAATGGTGCGGGTGTCTGTAGGGCGGTCGCTTGGAGATCGGTCTGTGGTGTTTGGCGAGAAGATAGGTGTTGTGTACATCGAGCACTTCTTGATCGGTGAGGTCTGGCAGAATCGTATGGAACGCATCTGCGAGCATCGTCTTGCCACAGCCTGGAGGACCGGTGAACAGCACGTGATGACCGCCGGCCGCTGCGATCTCGAGTACTTTTTTCGCTTCAGAGTGGCCGCGGATCGCTGAAAAATCGATGGAATGGGTCTCGTCCTCTGTCATTTCCGGGAGCGGTTCGGTCTCGGTCAGACGCATGATCGGTTGGCCCTCAAGGTACTGGAGGGTCTGGCTGATCGTCTCGAGTTCGACCAGTTCGATGTCATCTTTCGGTAGTAACGCATAGTTGGGTCCAGCGGGTACGAGTATGCGGGTAAAGCCTAGCTTTCGTGCTTGGTTGATGCATGGGAGTAGTCCGTGGAAGGGCATCAGGTCGCCATAGAGGTTGATGGATGCGAGCACGCATGTCTCTTTGCCGATACGGAGTGGGCGTTTCTTCATCCGATCGATGACAGCGAGTGCCATGGCGAGGTCGAATCCGGTGCCTTGTTTTTGGCGGTCGGACGGGAAGAGCTGTATGGTGACCTTGGTCGATGACAGGTTGAGACTCAATGCATTCAGGGCACTGGATACGCGTTCGCGGGATTCTTTCAAGATGGCGTCTGGCAGGCCGACGATGACGAGGTTCTCTTTTTCTTCGCGGATCCGTGCTTCGATGGTGACGATGTGGCCTTGGGATCCTTCGAGGCCGACTGAGTAGATGGCACGCATGGGCGTTCCTCCTTGAGGGTGGCTGTTTTGGAAAGTGTAGCACATGGAGCGGTGGCTGCCTATTGCTGGGAAGAGCAGTGCTGCTTATAACGCAGTTTTGGGAAAATGAAGTTTTCTCGGAACCGCACACAATTCATCACACATCCTAGACAACGCCATGGTCTTTGAATTGTGTATGGACTGGATACAAATAGATAGTTGTCATAGTACGAGTTTTTACAGCAAAAACTTCTTAGGAATTGTGAGTTTTGGGGATTTGGTATAAATCGGAGTTTTCGTGTTCGGTTTTTGGTAGAGTGCAAAAGCTACACTTATCTTCCAGTAAACATAAATTTTTATTCGTGACCGCTCGCACACAATTTCAGTTTGCGCGTGTTTTAGATGTCAAAATGAAATTTTCATAGCGGTTTTCGTCGTTTTCCTGCTTCAAATCCAAGTTTTCACGTCCTGCGCGCAATTCTCGGGTGTGCTACAGTCGCAGTACATAGGACGAGAGGAGTGGTGGGATGCCACGGAAGAAGAAGGAATATGACCCGAACAGTTTCTATCATTGTATTTTGCGAGGCAATAACCGGCGCTATATCTTTGAGACGCCACGTGACATGCAGGAGCTGATGCGAGCATTTGACTATGCGTATGACCGCTATCCGTTCCGGGTGCTGGCGTTCTGTTTTATGACCAACCATTACCATGTGTTGCTGCGGGCGGAGTCAGGTGACATCAGCAAGATCATGCGCCTTGTGAATCGGCGGTATAGCGATGTGTATCGACACAGCAGAGGTCATGTCGGCCGGATCTATCAACGGCGCTATTGGTCGAAGGGTGCCCAGACCGTCGTCGACCTGTTGCACACGAGCGGCTACATTCACCGCAACCCGATAGAGACAGCCATCCCGATGGTCACGGACCTCCACGACTACCCCTATAGTTCATTCCCCTATTATGCGGGTACTCGGACAGACCTGCCCCGATTCTTGGATATCGACCTCCTCCCTCGACTCATGCCCTATCCGTATCCACCGAACCATGCCGGCTACTGTCAGTTCGTTCTCGGCAACCGCTTCTTAGCGGAAGAGGATGCACACGAGGAGGACGACGAGCGGACAGATACGCTTTTCGGTCAGGAACGATTTGTCTGGCGGACGGAGTGGATCGCGTCAGAATCAGAGAAACCTGGTATGGACTGACGATTACAGGAGAGAACTTTTTTAGAATTCTGTTCTGAGTTATCTGTTTACAGACTTCCAGAATTCCCCTCTGAGGTACCTGTGCACCACACTACTCTGTCTATTCACTACAATTCTATAAACATGAAGAAAGAACCCAGTAATAGCAAGGGCCCTCCTCCTTTTATGCAAATTGTATTGAATTGTTTTGTGCACAGGTACCGATTTTCAACGAACCTACGGTTCAGTGAGTGGAACCATGTGTTTGGGGACCCTATATTGACTGAGGCCGTAATCGATCGTTTAATCCATCACTCACATCTCGTCGTCTTTAAAGGGCCTAGCAATCGAATGAAAGAATCATTGATGAATAACTAAATACGGTGGAGAGATGCATCTGGCAAGCAACATTTTTAATTGCCATTTCATACATTTCTTACTTGCCAAATACAGTGACGATAGTGTCCTAGTATTTCTTGCATAATAATTTGACGTTTTACCGCTCGATTTTCGACAATTATAAATGAGAAAAAGTAATAGATAGCAAATACAAGAGAGGTCATTAGAACAAAAAAATGGATGATGCGCAATCCTTGATCATCAACAATCACCATAAAAATTGATGACAGGTTAATTACTGCAAATAAAATTAATAGGTAGTATATACGTATATAACCACCAATCTTATACTTTCTCAACAAAAATTTACCGTAGTCCACTCCAATAATGTTTTTAGATTCTGCTAGAGAAGTCAATCCTATTACTGTCATATTTATCGCAATGATTGCAAATAAGATATTTGCATCAGTTGCAAGCCTTCCCAAGTCATTTAATTCATTCACTTCATCACCTCCATATTTATCGTCTATTGTTAGTTTATCAAGACAAGATCGTTAATTCGACATTTTTTTACATAATTAAAATAGTAAGGTAATTTAATAATAGATACTTTAGCTATTTAGCTTTAGATGAAAGTGTGATAGAATAAACACAACCTTTTCATATGTTAGAAGTCTCCATATTTTGGAGGTGAAACACATGAAATTTATTATTCCTGTGGATATTTCATCTATTATATCCGTAACAGTTGCCCCATCTGAAGTAATAGCTTTAGGTATTACTCTAATGTTTGTAAAGGTAATAAAAAGTGATTTAGAATAAATCCAATTAGCACCTTTCAGATTTTTGGAATAAGAGTTTTGAAAAAATTATAATGTGGAGATTAAATTATGAAAGAGGTTCTCATGCTTAATTGCATGAGTAACCAAATTATAATTAATTTGAAAAGGTACTTGAACTAATTGTTCAAGTTATCTTAAAAATAAACTATAGTAAACTTTCATAATTACTATCTTCACTTTTAATAGTAAAACACCGCCAAGACTGATGTCATAGCGGTGTTTAGTCATTTCTTCTTATAATACTCCACATACCACTCAGCAAACTTCTCCAACCCATCCTCAATAGATGTCTGCGGCTTAAACTCTACAGCTTTTTGAAGAGCAACAGTAGATGCGTATGTTGCCGGTACATCACCAGGCTTAATTGGTTCAAATTCTTTTTTGAACTCAACCTCTTTACCTAGAGCTTTTGAAAGTGCATCTTCAAGCGCATGGATAAAGTGCATCAACTTCTCTGGGTTGTTGTTTCCGATGTTGTATACCTTATGTGCAACTTCTCCAACAGGTGGTTGATCTGTTAAGCGCACGATACCTTCAACGATATCATCAATATAAGTAAAGTCACGGTACAGGTCATTATCAAAATCACCATTGTTATAAATCTTGATACTTTCACCTGCGAAGAACTTATCTGTAAATCCGAAGTACGCCATATCGGGACGTCCCATAGGTCCATAAACTGTAAAGAAGCGTAACCCTGTAGAAGGAATTTTATAAAGATGGCTATATGTATGTGCCATCAACTCATTGGCCTTCTTAGTAGCTGCATATAATGAAACTGGTGTATCCACAAAATCAGTCTCTTCAAATGGCACTTTTTTGTTAGAACCATAAACCGAACTTGAAGATGCATAAATCAAATGCTTCACTGGATAAGCTCTGCATGCTTCAATGACGTTAAAGAATCCCGTCACATTACTCTCAATATAAGCATCTGGATTTTCAATCGAATACCGAACACCAGCTTGTGCAGCTAGATTCACTACTACATCAAATTGATTCTCAGCAAACAAGTTCATGATAAATCTCTTATCCGCAAGATCACCTTTTATAAACGAAAAGTTTGAATGTTCCTTAAGACTAGTAAGCCTATCTTCTTTCAACTTTACATCATAATAGGAATTCAAATTATCGAGTCCTACTACTTTGATTTTCTTATCAAGGTAAGCCTTAGACAAATAGCTGCCGATAAAACCGGCAGCCCCTGTCACTAAGTATGTAAGTTGCTTATTTCCCATTACTTACAGCTCCTTCACGAACTCTTTCAGTCGAACTACGCCCAATTGAGTGATACTCAACATTAGCTTGCTGCATCTCTTCAACAGAATATACATTACGGCCGTCATAGACTAATGGTGTTTGCATAAGTTCTGTGTACTCATTAGGTAATACACTTTTCACTTCAGGCCACTCTGTGAACAAGAATGCTACATTTGCATCTTCAAGCGCAGCTTGTGGAGAAGTGACATATGTAATCGAACCATGTAGATTTTCACCCTCTGGATAGGAACGTTTAAAGTTTTCCGCTCCAACTGGATCATATGCAAAGATGTCAGCACCCTTTTCAAGCAATAACTTCACATTGTCTAAAGAAGCAGCTTCTCGTAAATCATCAGTACCTGGTTTGAAAGTTAGTCCTAATACAGCAACCTTCAGTCCAGAGAAGGTAATAAGTCGTTTTGCAGCTTTCTTAAATAGCTTGACTTTCTGCTCAGTGTTCACATCAACCGCTGCCTTCACTGTCTTTAAATCATAACCATTCTCACGTGCGATATGTTCTAAAGCTTTAGTATCTTTCGGGAAACAAGAGCCTCCAAACCCAATCCCAGCGTTCAAGAATTTGCTCCCAATACGAGCATCATAACTCATACCCTTAGCTACTTCTTGAACATCTGCACCGACTAACTCACAAAGGTTAGCAATGTCATTCATATACGAGATTTTGAGAGCTAAAAAATCGTTTGAAGCATACTTAATCATTTCAGCTGAACGACGATTAACAGATACAATTGGGATATTAAAAGGCTTATAGATTTTCATAAGTATTTCTTCTGCCCATTTGCTCTCAGTACCAATAACTATACGCTCTGCATGTAAGGTATCATGAACTGCTGACCCTTGTGCCAAGAACTCTGGATTTGATGCAACTTCTATACGAACATCACTCACTAAAAAATCTTGAATGAACTGCTCAACTTTGTCATTTGTACCAATCGGAACAGTAGACTTCACCACTACTAGACAATCTTTCTCAACTGACTCAGCAATTTGACGTGCTACAGTTGCAATATAAGATAGATTCGCAGATCCATCAGGTTGCTCTGGTGTTCCTACGCCAATAAAGATTGCATCTGCATCTTTATATGCAGATTGAAAATCTGTAGTGTAATCTATGCGCCCGGCCCTATAATTCTTCTGCATCAGTTGTTCTAATCCCGATTCAAAAATAGGAGAAGTTCCTGATTTCATCATTTCAACTTTTGATTTATCTAAATCAACACATAATACTTGATGACCCATTTCGGCGAAGGTTACGCCGGCTACTAGACCAACGTAGCCTGTTCCTGCTACTGAAATTTTCATAATTACACACCTTTTTTTAACTTATTCTTAATTATTTTATTTAATGATTTTAAAACTAATATGAATACATTAAAATTAATATATAAAAACATTAATATTCCAAGTATTAAGAAAAGGAATTGATAATTAAATTCAAATATATAAAACAAAATTGTCCATAAAATCAAAAAAATTATTCGGAGTATTAGTTTATTCTTATTAATACTAGTATATTTTATTTTGTTTGATCTCTTTTTAATAAAAATAAAATGAATAATTTCTGAAATCACAAAAGCAATACCAACTCCAAAGATGTAGAATTTAGAAACCAACAATAGAGATAATATTAAATATAAAAGAGCAGCTATAAAAGTGCCCATAAATACTTCAGATGTCCTCTTAGCTGCCATAAATGAAATTTCAAAGAATTGGGCAAAGGATTTAAATAAAATGCCCATAAAGAAAAATGGTACATAAAGCCAAGAATCTTTAAAGTCATCACCTATCAAATATATATATGTAATTTTAATTATTGGCAAAATTATAAAAAGAGAACCTATCATCAAACCGCTATAAACGTCAAATATCTCTTCTTCAAACTTATCATTTTTATTCGCTTGATAATTTTTAGTTGCTGCTAATTGCCAAGCCATAAAAAAAATACTACTAACAGTTGCTAACAACATGGGAAATTTCATTGCGAAAGCAAATAATCCTACTGTTGAAGTACTATAAAAGATAATAAGCACAAATCTGCCTATAGACGAGAACAACCAAAGTGATAAAGCATTTGGAATTAAAGGTATTGAATATCTCAATTGTACTTTAATTTCGTCTAAATCCAAGTTATTTTTTGAAATATATACAAAGAAGTTCCAATGAAGTAGAGTGAGAAAAATTATTGCTATATTTACAACTATAGGTGTAATTAACAGTGCTATTGCACCATATTTTAAAACTATTATAAAAATAATATTAATTATAATTGTAATTAAAGTTGAGTATATACCTATTATCGCAAATTGTTTTGTATATCCTAATCCTCGCATAGTGTGCAAAAATAAATTAGAAATTATACTAGTGGAAACATAAAAAAAGAATATTGTAGTATAAATAAAATTAAAATAAAAATCAAATATAATTAAGGTGATGGAATATATTATTATTCCAATAATGGCTATGGCAAATGAATTTGTAATTACTTTTTTTTTGTCACGATCTTCACTTACATCTTGTATAAATCTAAAACCAGCTTCGACTGATTGAAATGAGAAAAATATGTATAACATTGACGCGAAAGTTATATAGATGTCATATTCCCCAAATTCACTAGCCGAAAAATAGAAAGAGTAGAGAGGAATTAATAATAAAGTCAAGAACTTTGAAGAAAATGAACCGATGGTCAATATTAATGTATCATTTAATAATCTTTTTTTTCTTAAATCCATTTACTTCACCATTCCCATGCTTTAGATAGAATAATTTTAGAAACTGGCAATTCTTTAAAGCAGGCTTTTATAAAGTTGATAATACTTTAGACTCATAATTTCAGAAGAATAGCGGTTACGCGCAACATTACTTAGTCCTTCTTTAATTTCTTGCTTTTTTTCGTACCATTTATATATTAAGTGTACTAATGAATCTAAATCTCCGTATTCAACAAACTCACTATAATCCTTTAAACTTATACTTTCTGGTCCTCCAGCTTTAAATCCAATAACTGGTGTGCCGGTAGCGAGTGACTCAGCAACAGGCATTGAAAATGTTTCTTTTTTACTAGTAATTATGGATAAATCAGCAATGTTATAATAATTATTTAATAGCTGGATATCATTTACATCTTTCACCACAATAACATTTGATGGAAGTTTATCTACTTTAGCATATGAGGCTATTACTAAAAAGACAATCTTAGAATTATGCTGAAGTTTCGCTGCTAACTCTAGTATGTGATGCCCACCTTTAGAATTTTCAATATCGTCAGTGAAACTAGCTGTTACATGTAATAAAATTTTTTTTTGTGATAGACCTATTTTGTTTTTAAATTCTTCGCAATTTTTTAGATAAAATCCTTTGTTTGTATCAATTCCATTTAAAATAACTTGATGCGGAAACTTATTTAAAATAGGAGATTGCAATGATCTGTTATTTACCCATTTTGAAACAGAAACTACATTGATTTGATTATGAAGCTCAAAATTTTTTTTTGTCCATTTCCAAGATAATTTAGTACTGTCAAATAATTTAGATCCTGTTGCTTTAAACAAATTAGGGCAATTACCACATCCAGTTTTCCATTTGTCACATTCAAACGAATGGCTACAATTACCTGTATAATAAAATTCTGCATGATTGGTTAAAACAACTTTAATGTCTAATTTTTTCAAATATTTCATCAGTATATAATAATTTAACATAAAACCATTAGCACTATGGAGATGTACAATATTAGGCTTGAATTGTTTAATCCTAAACATAATCTTCAGTGTTGGGATCAAACCCATATAATATTCTAATCCAATAAGTTTAGCTATTCTTTTATAAACAGCTAATTCATAACGGCTTGATATCTTAAATGCATTTGAGTCTAATGATTTAATGCTTTTAGAAAAGCAAATCCCTACGGTTCCACCATTTTCCATAACAGTTTTATTTATCTCTTCAATTATCTTGCCAGTACTACCCTTTTTATAATAACAATTAATGTGCATTATTTTCATATTAATCCTCACTTTTATACATATTAAAATCATATGAATTAGAAAACTTGGCTAAAATAACTAAAGCTCCAGAAAACATGAAAATGGATGTACGAATACTGTCAAGCGTTCCTCCATATAAAGCCTGTAAAAATGTAGTTAAAACAAATACTACTAACGCAAAGCTAACTATGAAATGATCATCAAAAATATATTTAAAACTCTTTAGATTGGAAACGGATCTCTGAATTATTGAAAAAATTAGAGATAAAAAAATGATAGTTCCTATAATCCCAATATTGTATGCTAAAAAAACCACAATATTATGGGGATTATCAGTAAGACTGTATTCTAACTCTTTTCCAAACCCCCATGGAGCAATACCCAATCCTTTTAAAGCTTGGATACTATAATCTGTCCACAAGTCAAATCTACCAGTTGATAAATCGTTTTCAAAACCTTCTCTACCAATATTTAACCACCCGTAGTTAATATAATTTATAGTGTTTTGTAATGATTTTTCTGGAATTATCATTAATGAAAAAAATATTAATAAAGCAAAAGTCAATATTACAGATAATCCCCTAATTATGTTTTTCACATTAAACTTTATATATACAATTAATAATAAAAGTAATATATTTGAAATTAAAAATCCTATTACAACTGGTTTTTGGAAAAATAAATTGGTTGAAATGAATCCTAATAAAGTCAGGATAATATATTTCATTTTAAAATTTCCAAATAATAAATTTGAAATACCAAATAAATAAGAGAAAAGAGTAATCGAGGTAATTCCAAGACTGTAAGTTCCAAACTGTCCTGACTGACTTCTTTGAAATCTATCAATATCCTCATTAAGCAATGTGCCAAAGAAGCTATTGTAAGTAGTTGTGAAAGAATATGAAAAGTAGGATAATATTACAGAGACATTTAAAAATATCAACAAAAAATACAATAGTCTCGAACTAAACATTTTTGTAATTCCTTTATTTGAATAGAGTAAAAATAAAACTATAGTTGTTAGAAAAACAATTATACCCCTACTCTGTGATAATACATTTTGATTTAAGTTTAAAAACCCTAATATTATTGAAACTAGAAATATAATAATAAAGAGTAATAACATAATCCTCTCTCTTTTGTGCAAGACTGCTTTTATTTTATTAAAATTTTTAAATCTAAATAACAGAGAAAAATACAGAGTAAATACAAAAATGATCCATAAGGATAATTCTAATAAATCTAGACTTCCAAATCCTATATTAACTAAG
This sequence comes from Chryseomicrobium imtechense, assembly GCF_041475995.1. Classification (NCBI taxonomy): domain Bacteria; kingdom Bacillati; phylum Bacillota; class Bacilli; order Caryophanales; family Caryophanaceae; genus Chryseomicrobium; species Chryseomicrobium imtechense. Next base: position 183,056 of record NZ_JBGOBM010000005.1, read on the forward strand.
TTTCTACCACTCGGATATAAGAATATATTTAAAAATAAAATAAAAATTAAAAAATATATTATTTTCATTAATTCCACCTATTCATTCTCAGATGTTTTTTCTAATAAATCGACTATTTTTTTTGTTTGAATTAATATATTTTTTTCTTCTTCTACAAATTTCTTCCCATTTGAACCAATATTTTTAAGAATCCCCTCGTCTTTTTCACATATCTCAACTAAATCTTCTGCAATATTATTTATATTGTCACTATTGAAATAATGTAAATAGTCATCATATTCATCTGGAATACCAGGTAATTTGTGACAGATGACAGGTCTTCCTGATTTTAAGTATTCCATATTCTTTGATGGAAAGGAATATTTTGTAAAATCTTCTAAGCCAGTACGAGGGTTTACTAATAATGTTGCATTTTCCTGAATATATTCAATTTCTTGATATTGTATTTGTCCTAAATAAATTATTCTTCTATCTGTAATTGAAGATTCTATGATTGACTGTTTTGTTTCTCCATCACCGCATATTATCAATCTATAATTAGTAAATTTTATCTTTTTAAAAGCTTCAACTAAGTCTAATACTCCATATTTTTTAGTCAATGTACCTGTATAAACTATATTTTTACAGTCTAAGTTTAAATAATCTTTTTCAATAGGTTTTTTTATAGAATCATTTGGCAATGGAACCATTCCCTCAATAACAATATATGGTTTCTCGAGTCCAAAATAATTATTCATTTGATCTGTTAAGAAAACGAACGAATCAATATGTTTAATTTGTTTTTTAATTTTTAAATTTTGATAACTTTTATAAATTTTCATGATTGCTTTTTTTTCCATATCTATGCTCATGTATTCGGGAAGGTCTGGGACAATCATACACACATTAAAGTTATTATTATACTTTTTAATATATTTAATTGTGCTTAAGAAAAACGGTTGTAAAGAGTACACAATTAAATTATATTTTCTATTTGGATTTTCTCTTGCAAATTTCCGGAAAATTCGTTTCAAATAAATGCTCAATAAAAATTGTTTTAGTATTGATATATTTATGAACCCAACATTGTAATCTTCATGACCATTAACATGACTAAAAATTGAAGATTTAATTTTTGCTTTACGATATCTTCTAGGAAAAGAACCAATAAACATTTGATTAATAATGGTTACGGGTCTTTCAAGATTCTCATCAAGACCATTAATAATATTCCACTGAAATTTATTAGCCGCATTCTGTATTGGACCCTTAGAATTAATTAGAATGTCTTCATAGAGTTCTTTAGGGAATAGGCCCCCTAAAAATAAAGTTTTTTTATTGGTCATTCTCTCATTTCCCCCAGATTACTCTTTTAACATAATCTGTATATGAAATTATAATCCTAACTACTTTCTCCCCAACATTGGGCATAGAATAATCTGCAACTAAGCGAAGTGAATTTAAATTCTGTTTTTCTAATATTTTTAGCCCCTGTAAGATGCGCTCTTTCTCAAGTCCCACCATCATAACTGATGCTTCTTCCATAGCCTCAGGTCGTTCATGTGCTTCGCGTATATTTAATGCTCTGAAACCTAGTATCGAAGATTCCTCACTAATTGTTCCACTATCACTTAAAACAGCTTTAGATCTGATTTGCAATTTATTATAGTCAATAAATCCTAACGGCTTTAATGTTTGAATAAGATTATGAAATTTGATCCCTTTTTCTTGAATCATCTTCATCGTTCTAGGATGCGTACTAATGATAACTGGGTACTGATATTTTTCAGCAATTGTATTTAGTGTTTCAACTAGATTTAGGAAGTTCTTTTCAGAAGAAATATTTTCTTCCCGGTGTGCAGATACCACAAAGTATTTCCCTTCTTCTAATCCTAAGCGAGTTAGTACATCTGAGTTTTCAATTTCTTCTTTACGGCTGTTTAAAACTTCAAACATAGGACTACCTGTCTTAATAATACGATCAGCTGATATACCCTCACGTAGCAAATACTCACGTGCAATATCTGAATAAGTTAGATTAATATCAGCTACGTGATCTACAATTTTACGATTTGTTTCTTCCGGAACACGCTGGTCAAAACAGCGGTTTCCTGCTTCCATGTGGAAGATTGGAATTTGACGACGTTTCGCTGCAATCGCACACAAACAGCTATTTGTATCACCAAGTACTAGGAATGCATCTGGTTTCACTTTTTCAAGAACGGGATCAATCTTTATTAAGATATTCCCTACAGTTTCAACAGCAGTACCAGTAGCTGCATTTAGAAAGTAATTTGGTTTTTTCAAGTTAAAGTCTTCGAAGAAAACTTCATTTAATTCATAATCATAGTTCTGTCCTGTATGAACTAAGATATGTTCAATTGCTTTTGACTCTTCTAATTTATTGATAACTGCGGAGAGACGGATAATTTCCGGACGTGTTCCTACAACAGTCATTACTTTTAATTTCTTCACATTAAACCTCCAAAAAATATGTATCCGGATTTTCAGGGTCGAACGGTTCATTTACCCACATCACCGTAACCATATCTGTATCACCCAGATTTTCAATATTATGTGTGTAACCTACTGGGATATCAACAACTTCTAATTTTTCTCCACTTACCTTATACTCGATAACTTTTTCTTCATTTGGCCTTCTAAAACGTATTACTCCTTTTCCACTTACAACTAGAAACTTTTCAGTTTTTGTGTGATGCCAGTGATTACCTTTCGTAATTCCTGGTTTAGAGATATTAATGGACACCTGTCCTCTATCTACAGTTTTAATGAATTCGGTGAAAGAACCTCTTTGATCAACATTCATCTTTAATTCATAACTGAATTGATCTTCCGGTAAGAAACTTAAATATGTACTATATAGTTTCTTTACAAATAAATCATCTAACTTCGGAATACTTTTATCATCACGTGAAGCTTTAAATGAATAGAGAAGCTCTACAATATCCCCGAGTTTTTTCTTATGTACTACTGATATTTCTCGGTAAAGTGCATTCATTCCATCTAAGCATTTGATAAATTCATTCACCACATCATCTATATAGACTAAATTGAGTTCAATATTCGGATCATTTACTTGAATTGATAGGTCGTGAGCTATGTTGTGGCAAAATGTTGCAATTGCACTGTTGTAATTTGGTTTACTCCATTTTCCAAATACATTTGGTAAACGATAAATACCAGCTTCAACTACATTAACTTTAGCATATTTCTCTACTACTTCTTCAGCAGCTTTTTTACTCTGTCCATAAGCATTATCAATCTCAGCTTGCGTAGATGAAGAAACCACAATCGGGACAATATTTTTTGCTTCAATAAGGCTATCTATTATTTGTTGAGTTAAATCTTTATTTCCTGTCTCAAACTCCTCCTCAGTGATTGGACGATTAATACCTGCCAAATGATAGACAAATTCAGCCTTTTTTAAAATAGATTTTAGTTGCTCTTTAGAAGTATCACGTGTAATTAATGAAAGATTTGAATAGCCTAGGTTCTCGAGCTCACTCACTAAGTTTTTTCCGATGAATCCATTTGCACCAGTAACAACAATATTTAGTTTTTTGTTTTCCATTTGCGCAACTCCTCTTGGACGTAGTCGAGAGCTAGCAATTTTTCTTTTATTTCTGGAATCGATAAACGATGTGTATTATGAGAGTTGTATTCATGCTCAGTCGAAAGTTTTTGATCTCCCTCTATAAAATACTTATCATAATTTAAATCACGCTTATCCGCTGGGACACGATAAAAGTCACCCATGTCTTGTGCAACGACATGCTCTTCACGGGTTAAAAGTGTTTCAAAAACTTTCTCACCATGACGGGTACCGATTACGCGCACTTTATTATCAACTTCAAATAATTCTTTTAAAGCAATAGCTAAGTCCCCAATTGTCGATGCTGGTGACTTCTGAACCATAATGTCTCCTGCCTCTGCATTCTGAAATGCGAAAACTACCAGCTCTACAGCATCTTCTAAACTCATTAAGAAACGAGTCATCCCTGGGTCTGTAACAGTTAAATCCTTACCGGCCTTTATCTGCTCAATAAATAAAGGAATTACTGATCCACGAGATGCCATTACGTTTCCATAACGAGTACCACAAATTAATGTCTTCTCTGCATCCACTTTATTCGCCTTTGCCACAAAAACTTTTTCCATCATCGCTTTTGAAATTCCCATAGCATTGATAGGATAAGCCGCCTTATCTGTAGATAAACAAATTACCTTCTTAACTCTAGCTTCAACTGCAGTAGTAACTACATTGTCAGTACCGATAATATTCGTTTTAACAGCTTCCATTGGGAAGAACTCGCAAGACGGCACTTGCTTTAATGCAGCAGCATGAAAAACGTAATCAACCCCATACATAGCGTCTTTAAGGCTTTCAATATTGCGAACATCACCCAAGTAGAACTTTAGTTTATCATTATTATATTTCTTACGCATATCGTCCTGTTTCTTCTCGTCTCGAGAAAAAATACGAATTTCTTTAACTTCTGTATGTAAGAATCGTCGCATCACGGCATTACCGAAGGATCCTGTCCCACCCGTAATCAACAAGATTTTTCCATTAAACATTCATTAACCTCCTAAATTTTCCAAGAATTTTTTTGTACTTTGATAAAAATTATTGATTGTGAAATTATTCTCAAATTTATACTCAAGAGTATCATTAATTTTAAATTCTTCAATTAGATTTTTTAAAGATAGTTCATCAGTATTAATAATCATGCCATTTATATTATTATGCACATATAATTTGACATCACCTACATCATTAGTTAGTACAGGTGTTTCTAATACAATAGATTCTAAAAACTTTGTAGGAAACCCTGCTTTATTAGCTATTGTGTCTGGTCGTACATAAATAAAAAAATGTGAATTATAAACTAATTGCAATGTATTTTCATGAGTTAGTTTACCATGAAAAATACTATTATTAACCTTTGGTTCAGTTCTATAAATATTTTTATAACGCAGTTTGTATTCTATCTCATTAATTCCAATTATATTTAAAACTTTATTATTAGAATTTAAATCGTTAAATGCATTGACGATTCCACTTAAATCTTCTTTTTCAAACAACTCTCCCGGATTACCTGCATATGTAAACTGTATAATCTCTTTTGAAAGCTTTTTTTCATGTTTTAAAATACTCCACTTTTCTTCATTCGGGTTATACAGATTAGGCAAATACAATGTTTTATTTGTATTCTTATAAGCATCTTCTAAAAATTTACTTATAACAAACAGACCATCAAATTTATTTAATACTATTTTCATCCGTAATTTAGTATCAATATTTTTATAAATTTGGAGAAACCCTTTTTGACCTGTTTTCATTCCAAACCATTCAGTTACATCCCCTATTATTTTAATATTATTTTTTCGCGCAAATTTTATTAACCTCCAACTTGATATACTAGGATAATTATATAGAACTATAAATTTAATACAGTATTCGCTTGATAAACTAGCAATATATTTTTTAATAAAATCTATTTTATAAATTTGTTGATATTGAGGAATTTGATTAATATTCATGCCATTTTCTTCGTTATAAAAATTACCATCCTGCCAAGTTGATATAAATTTTGTTTTATATCCTAACAACTTAAATAGTTCGGCGTTACTTTTTACTCTTTGAGCTGCAGCTGAACCATCTGGAAAATTGAATCTTCCTATATAAAGAATTGCTTCTTTCATGTTATCACTCCACTAATGTGTTAATACTGTTAGTTCTTTTTTATTTAAAATCGTAGAATTATTTCTATATACACCTTTTACAATAGTTCCAGCTCCAACTACTGAATTATCGCCAATTATTGTTCCTCTTAATATGATTGAATTAGCTCCTAACCACACATTATCTCCAATTTTGATTGGAGTGGTTTTATATTTCATATCACTCACACCATTTTCACTTCTAAAATCATGATCATGATCAAATATCATCACATTCGGTCCAATTTGAACATTTTTTCCAATAATTATTTGCTCATGAGAAACTATCATGGAGTTATGATTAATAAAAGTATGGTCGCCTATTACGACCTCAGCAGCTTTTCTTAAATGAATTTTCGCACCACTTCTGATTTTAAGTTTTTCCCCAAATATTAATTGAGAACCTTGAGTTAATTGTATATTTGTCAAAGGAGAAATAAAATTGACATAATGAAACTTAAAATTAATTGAATAAAATATTTTTAAGAATGTAAACTTAAATGCATTATAAAAAATGTAAATAAACGCCTGGAAATATTTAGTCATTTTTCTCAATTTCCTTTATATAGTTTTCTATTACAATATTTCTATTAAAGTTAATTTCAATATGTTCTCTTGAGTTTCTACCCATTTGAATTTTTTCATTCATCTCAGTTTCAAGCAACTGATTTATTGCTAAACCAAGTGATTTAAAGTTTTTCGAGTTGAATATAAATCCATTCTTATTCCTCACTGTCTCCCTACACCCTGCAATATCTGAAGCAATCAATATTCTACCCATTGCTCCTGCCTCTAATAATACATTTGATAAGCCTTCACCACCATGAGATGGCTGAACCAGGCAATGTGAATCCAAAATAAATGGCTTCACATCTTTTTGATACCCGTGATATGTTATTATCCCTCGATTATGAAGATCATCAATCCATTTTTTATAATGAGAATGTGTAGATTCAATGAAACCAACAACATTAAACTTTACATTCTCATTATTCTTCTTTATCTCTTCAGCTGCCTTTAGATATTCTTCGATACCTTTATCTTTCATTATCCTTCCAATAAATAAGAAATTGATGATATCACCGTCAGGCAAAGGATGAAATTTGAATTCGTCAAGATTTACTCCAGAACCAGGGATTAATTTGTAATCACCTTTGACAATTCCTCTATTAGTAAGTTCTTTCATATCATCAGCATTTTGAAAAAATACACAACTAGCTTTCTTTAGGCCTGTCTTATATAACTGTGTTAATACGTTTTTCAACACTGGATTTCCATTAAAGCCACTGCCTAGACCAGTTATATTACTTATATAAGAAATATTTAAAATTCGACATGCAATCCCACCGTATAGATTAGGTTTTATGGTATATGTAAGCACGACATCTGGCTTAATACGTCTAAGGATTTCAATGTAATGTTTTACTAACTTTGAATCTTTTATGGGGTTAGTACCTCTACGATCAACATTAGTTTCAATGAATTTACAACCCCAGCTTTTCATGATTTCAACTTTTTCATCATATGGAAGAGAAACATATACATCATGACCATCATCGAGCAGTTTTTTTATTAACTCTTTTCGAAAGTTATATATCACAAAACCATGATTACCAAGCAACATTATTTTTTTTTTCATTAAACAGCCACCTATCATATACTTCTATTTATCGAGTTAATAAAATCGACAACTTGATATTCTGTCTTGTTATCTTTATCATAAACCAAATTTCCAAACATTTTATTTACAACATTAAATCTAGAAACAAATATGCTAATTAAAGGATTAAACAACTCCGTTAACAGAATCTTTCTCCCATTATGCTCTGCAGCCAATCTAACCAACTCACTTGTATTTACATATTCTTTATTCTGAGGTAAATACAAACCTTGGCCTTGATCAGAGACTAATAATCTTAGGAACTCACTCAAATTATCAATAAACAACATACTGCGTTGGTTATCATATTTTGGAAACAGTGGAGTTATTTTAGCCATTTTTATTAACTTTGGAAAGTTCCCCTTAGAATTCGGCCCATAAATCATTGGAGGTCTAACTATTGCAATTTTAAATTCATCATTTTCAATTTCATGTAATAACTTTTCAGCTTGTAGTTTACTATCTCCATAAAAGTTACTAGGATTAGGTACCGTTTCTTTTGTAATAATTTTCAAATCCTTATCCCCATCACCATAAACAATGATGCTACTCATAAACACAAAATGTTTTACACAATTTTTTTTTGCATGTTTAGCTATTTCAATAGTCAAGTCCCTATTCACTTTATAATATAAATCTTCCATTTTAGAATCAGTCGAAACATGTGCAATCCCGGCAACATGGAGAACACTGTCATAAATACTAAAATCATACTGCTTCCACTCATCACCGCGCACTGAAATCGCATCAACTTGATACTCATCTGGCCACTGACTAACCCATTCCATAAACTTTGTGCCAACGTAACTATTCTTTCCAGTTATAAGAATCCTTTTCATCGAATAGCCTACTTTCTATGATCCGCTTGTTTCATTACTTCCGACTTCCCCTCAACAACTCCATCACTCTTCATAACACTGAAGATTGTCAAAAAGAAACACTTCGTATCCATCCACAAACTCTTCTTCTCCACATACTCTCCGTCTAACTTCGCCTTCACATCAATCGGCAACTCATCCCGCCCATTGATCTGTGCCCAACCCGTTAAACCAGGAGGAACATGATTGGCTCCATACTTATCACGCTCTTCAATTAAATCATATTGATTCCAAAGCGCAGGACGCGGTCCAATTATACTCATTTCACCGCGGAAAATATTCCAAATTTGAGGCAGCTCATCTAATGAAGATCTACGCAAGAATTTCCCGATTTTAGTAATGTACTGATCCGGATTCTCTAACAAATGTGTAGGTGAATCTTTAGGAGTGTCTATTCGCATCGTGCGGAACTTCAAAATATTAAAATGTATTTTGTTCAAACCTACTCGTTTTTGTTTGAACAAAATAGGACCTTCGGATTCTTTCTTTATGAGTATAGAAAGAATCAAAAAAATAGGTGATAGTAAAATCAATGCTATTCCTGAAAGTACGATATCAATAATTCGCTTGCTGATCTGATACATATGCCCCACACTTCCCCTCACAAAGAAACGCACACCGGCCTCTCACCGGGTGCATTCTTCAGAGTTTCTTCTATTAAATACTCTCTTTCGCTACAACCTTATCCAAATACGCCAACAAATCATCCCGTAATTCCGGACGCTTCAACGCCATCTCAATTGTAGTCTGAATGAACCCTAGTTTCTCTCCAACATCATAACGCGTACCTTCAAAATCATACGCATACACAAACTGCTTTTCATTCAACGTTTGAATCGCATCCGTTAATTGAATCTCGCCACCAGCACCTGTTTCTTGATTCTCCAAAATATCGAAAATCTCAGGAGTCAAAATATAACGTCCCATAATCGCAAGATTCGAAGGAGCAGTTCCTGGCGCTGGTTTTTCAACAAACTGATTTACTTGATAGCGACGTCCATCTTGAACTGCTGGATCAACGATTCCATAACGGTGTGTTTCATTTTCTTCAACTGTTTGTACACCAATCACAGAACGTCCTAATTTATCATACTCATTCATTAGTTGTTTCAGTCCTGGCGTTTCCGCATCCACAATGTCATCTCCAAGAAGAACCGCAAACGGCTCATCGCCAATGAACTTACGTGCACACCATACTGCATGACCTAACCCTTTAGGCTCTTTTTGACGAATGTAGTGAATCTCAACATTCGATGATTTCTTCACTTCATCTAACACATCAAATTTACCCTTACTTTCAAGTAACTGCTCAAGCTCAAACGAATTATCAAAGTGATCTTCAATCGCTCGCTTGCCTTTCCCAGTAACTATCAAAATATCTTCAATTCCTGAAGCAATCGCTTCTTCGACAATGTATTGAATTGTAGGCTTATCAACGATTGGTAACATCTCTTTAGGCATTGCTTTTGTTGCGGGTAAAAATCGTGTTCCTAACCCTGCAGCAGGAATAATCGCTTTTCTTACTTTTACCAACTTCACTTCCTCCTTCAACACCAAAGGTGGTGCCTTCCCTTTGTCGGCCGAAGGCTGACATATCTTTTAAACTTGATCCTTATTCGGACCGAAGGTTCGAAATCTCTCCGTCGGCCCACGGCTGCTAGACTCTTTTCTCTTATTGGACCGAAGGTTCAAAGTCAGTTTGCCACAACTTCCTTCCTCTTCCGCTCCATCAAACTCCCAACATTCTTCCTGTTAGCAAGCCCCACCAAGACAGCCTTAACCTGCCCCTCATCCATCGACGGCAACTTCTCGAGCACATAATTCAACTCACTCGCCACAATCGGCGTCGCGCGTCCAATATGAATTTTCGGGAAGATAAACCCTTCTTGGATTTCAGCTGGATCAAGTAACTCTTCGTACATCTTCTCCCCTGGACGAATTCCTGAGAAGCGAATGCCGATCTCTTCGACACTATAACCCGACAACTGAATGACATTCTTCGCAAGGTCCACAATCTTCACCGGCTCACCCATATCTAGGACGAACACCTCTCCACCCTTTGCAAGAGTTCCTGCTTGGATGACTAGTCGTGATGCTTCTGGAATCGTCATGAAGTAACGGGTCATCTCGGGATCTGTTACAGTGATTGGCCCACCAGCAGCAATCTGCTTTTTAAACAGGGGTACAACGGAACCCCGTGACCCTAGTACATTTCCAAATCGCACAGCTGCGAACTTCGTCTTACTCGTCTTCGCCAAATTCTGTACAATCATCTCCGCAAAACGTTTGGTTGCGCCCATCACGTTCGGTGGGTTAACCGCTTTGTCTGTCGAGACAAGAACAAAATACCCGATACCAAATGTATCAGCAGCTTCTGCTACGTTCTTCGTACCGTAAATATTGTTCTTTACCGCTTCTAACGGATTCGCTTCCATGAGGGGCACATGTTTATGGGCTGCTGCATGGTAGATTACATCTGGCTTGTATTCTTCCATAATGGCAAAGATGCGCTCCCGGTCTTGTACATCTGCGATGACCGGAATGATCTCAGTCCCTTGGGGAACCTTTTCGCGTAATTCCATATCTATTAAGTAAATAGAATTCTCACCATGACCTAAAAGCAACAATTGCTTCGGGTTAAAACGCATGACTTGGCGACAGATTTCAGACCCAATCGAGCCACCTGCACCGGTGACAAGGATCGTCTTGTCTGTCAGTTTCTCAGAAATCGCATTGAGATCGAGTTGCACTTCTTCGCGACCAAGCAAATCTTCAATTTTTACGTCTTTGATGTCACTTACGGATACTTTCCCAGTCAATAGGTCTTCAATCAAAGGCATTGCTTGTACTTTGACACCTGTATCTACCGAAAGTTGTTTCAAGACCGTCAGCGTCGATTTATCTGCAGAAGGCACTGCAATAATTATCTGCTCAATTTCATTATTTGCTACATGTTCTTTAATTTGTTTTGTGTCATACAAAACACTCAGACCTAAAATCTCAAGACCTGCTTTATTCTTATCATCATCGACAAATGCCACAGGATACAGTGGGGTATCGTGATTCTTGAGTAATTGTCTTGCTACCATCATCCCGGCTGACCCTGCACCCACAATGAGTGTGCGCTTTTTGTTCAAACGTTTGCTCGACTGAATGAATGTATCTCTAATGACGCGCCATGAGAGCCGTGAGCCACCAATCAACAAAATATGTAACATCCACGTGATCAACAGCGCGCGCACCATTACGTTGCCAGTAAAAATGAACTGTGCTGCAGCGACAACAAGAATTGAGAATGTAACAGCTAGTGCAATCGACACAAGTTCTCGAATCGAAGCATATTCCCAAACCTTTTTATACAATCCGTAGTAGAAGGCAAATGCATGGTGTGCCATAAAGATCGAGAGCGAACTAACAAACAAATAACTCGATGCAAATGGGTTGTCGATTGGGTATAAGAAAAAATAACCAATATAAATAGAAAATAGAACTATAACTGAATCGACGACGATTAATGTCGACATACGTTTACGCAACGACAAGTTCGCACGCTCCTTCCAATATCAGTATTTAGTATACCATTTTTCCGCCATTTTTCGAGTGGTTTTTTGTAATCATTTTGTAACATAAAAGGCATTTGGTCTTAGGTCTATGGCAAGTATAGACCAAAAGTTAGACGATTATTTATTTGACGACGTGATTCGACATAGGAAAATCCATATAAATCACATATTACTACTATAAATAATTCCACGTGATTTAAATCTATTAAACTTAAAGGTATATGTAATCATTTATTATGAAAAAGGTTTCATATTAAATTCAATGATTTTACCAAAAAGGTAAAATTGTCGAAAAAAAAGAGCCTGACAGGTACCGTCAGACTTTACGCAAAAACATTCCACCATTTTTTTTCATCCACAATATGTGGTTCTAAGATGATCGCGTCTTTTTTTTCTAAAATTCGGGCATTGTTTTCTAATAATAAATCTACATAATCCGTTAGATGCGCTTTATCCATATAATCTAACCCTTCATTAAACAAGAATGGACGTGTTGTTAGATTATGCACATCAGATCCATAGAAGTGAATCAAATTACTTCGAATCAATGTTATCGCAGCTTTTTGCGCACCTTTTCCAAAGTGACCCGCTACACTACCCGACGTCACTTGTGCTAAAGCACCATGTGAGATCAATCGCTCTAGTCGTGATGGTTTCTCTGCAATCGCTTTATTACGTTCAGGATGTGCAATGATTGGTACTATATTTTGTGTCATGAGTTGTTGAATCAGTGGAACAGTAAAACTTGGCACCGATGAACTCGGGAGTTCAATTAATGCATAGCGCGAACGAGCAAGAGTCAAAGCTTCTTCATTATTGAGTACATCTACTGTTTTGTCCTGAATACGCAGTTCCTGTCCACCATGAATCGTGATGGGTATAGAATGCTCGTCAATTAGTTGTTGTAATTCTAGCATCTTTTTCTCTACAGCTGCTTTCCCAACGTGATAATGAGGGTTATAAGCATGCGAAGTTGCAATCAAGTCTGTGATTCCTTCGTCCACCGCTTTTCGCAACATTCTCACTGCTTCATCGATAGATTCTGGGCCATCATCGACACCCGCAAGTATATGGCTATGTATATCAACCATAAATCCCTTCCCCCTTACTCCTCATTACCGTAGTATTGGTAATAGTAGACATCATTTTCATAGGTATAGTTGTTCATCACAACACCTAAAACGTTTGCATTGGATTTTTCGAGTAATTCTTTTGATTTTTCAACTGCGTCTTTTTCAGTCTTTGCTGTATTCAATACGAGAATCGTTCCGTCTGCTTTGTTTGCCATGATTTGTGCATCTGTAACGGCAAGTACCGGGGGCGCATCAAAGATGACAACGTCGAAAGCACGAAGCATTTCCATTAGAACAGCATCCATCGTGCGAGAACCTAATAACTCTGAAGGGTTTGGTGGAATCGGTCCGCAAGTAATGATATTTAAATTATCTTGATCAGACACTTTCACAACGTCTTCTAAGGCAGCTTGACGAGTCAATAAGTTACTTAATCCGGTCGTGTTGGTCATATGGAATGTGTAATGCACAGTAGGCTTACGCATATCTGCGTCTACGAGTAACACGCGCTTCCCTTCTTGCGCGAATACAACGGCCGTATTGGCAGCTACTGTGGATTTCCCTTCACCAGGTGAACCAGATGTGAAGACTAGAGAGCGAATTTCTGTATCTGAACTAGAAAATGAGATATTTGTTCGTAATGTACGGAACTGTTCAGAAATGACGGAAGATGGATTCGCATTTGTAACAAGCTTCCGTGCCACTGATTGAAGTGCTTGTTTTGGTTTTTTCTTAGCCATGCGTTACACCTTCCTTCTTCGATTGGTTAATTGAAGTCGGGATGATTGCAAATCTTTATCAGAGATCGTTGCAATCATTCCTATGACCGGGTAACCTGTTAAGTCTTCCACGTCTTGTGTTGACTTCACCGTAGTATCTAAATACTCAAGTAAGAACGCAATACCAACACCAAGCATCAGTCCTACAACGGCGGCAATTGCCATATTGAGTGTCGGGCTTGGTTCAACTGGAGATGGATTGTCACCTACGTTTGCTGGAGCCAGGATATTGACGTTGTCCACGTTCATCAGATCAACGATTTGTGTTTGGAATACTCGTGCAGTTGTGTTGGCAATGTCTTCTGCACGGAACGGATCTTCATCCTTCACAGTCAATGTGATAACCTGCGAATTTTGCTCACTAGAAATCGTAAGTTTTTCACTCAATTGCCCAGTCGATTCAGGAAGATTTAGTTCTTCTTTCACAAGCCCTAAAATCGCAGCACTTTTCATAATGACATTATATGTATTGATAATCTGTACGTTCGTTTGAATATCTTGTGTGGTGATTGCAGTAGCTTCTGTCTTTTCTTGATTGACGAGAATTTGCGTCGATGCTTGGTACATCGGAGTTAATAGTAAAAAGCTGATAATGGCTGCAAATGTGATTGCGGCAATTGTCGACCCAATGATTAGCCATATATGTTTCTTCAGAGTCGCAAATAGGTCTTGCAAACTAATTGTTTCTTCCATAGAGTACGGTTCTCCTTTATATTTACAAATATACACGTTGGCAATTATAGCATATTTATTTCGATACTCATATGCAATTTTGAAAAAATATGTCATAATCAATGTAGAATTATCCCTATTTTAATTGTATAGGAAAGGAGTCACTATGAGGAATAAAGGACTATTTATACTAATTTTTTCAGCAGTATGCGGATTACTTATTGTGTTTAGTTATCTCGCATGGAAAGATCAAATTGATTCAATCGCACGTCCTGTCGAGCGTGTAGAGGCCAACTCAGAAGAAACCGAGCAAACTGAAGAAGTAGAGGAATCAAATGAAAGCTCCGAAAACTCTACTGTATTGGATGAATCATTTACGAGTGCTTTAGTCAATATGGACGATTCAGTACGAGCAGTATTTGAAGCTAGACAATCTGCTGGTGAGACCATTCAATTACTTGTCCTTGCGTCTGACTTAGTAGATATGGGTTCCCCTAGTATGAGTGATTTATTCATAGATCAAATGACTAGTACATACGGAGATTCAGTGGAAATCACTAAACAAACATTCAATGAGAATTCTATCACCATCACGCAACAGCAATTGATTGATTATGACGGTGACTTCGATGTCGTCTTATTCGAACCCTTCACACTAAAGAACAATGGTGAAGTCGATATCGATACGGAGCACTCTCACATTACATCTATTGTGGGAGAGTTCAAAAATCGAGTGGAAGATGTAGCAGTAGTATTCACTCCTCCAAATCCAATCTATAATGCTTCGTATTACCCCGTTCAAGTGGAAGCCCTACTTTCATTTTTGAACGAGCAAGACTATCCAGTGATTGAGCATTGGGAGAACTGGCCAGATCCAAAAGATGAGTTGATTAAAGATTATCTAGATGAAAACAGCCGTCCGAACTCACAAGGCGCTGCAGCATGGGCACAAGCCGTTAACACCTATTTCACAGGAATCACTAATTAGAAAGCAGGTTTCAGTATGTCAGAACGAGTACGCGTAAAAAAGCGTAAAAAGAAAAAGTCAAAAGTCTTAAAATGGGTTCTTGGAATCATTGGAGTCTTTCTCCTTCTTGGAGGCGTATTCGCATTTTATGTATTCAAACAAGTGACCGATACAGCAAAAGAAATTCATGAGCCAATTGAAGGTCGCCCTGTTTCTGAAAAACGTGAAGAAGGAAAACACGTCGAAGTTGAAAAGGGACAACCTTTCTCAGTATTAGTACTCGGGGTTGATGAACGTGAAGGTGATGCTGGACGTTCGGATACGATGATTGTTATGACGGTCAATCCGAACACAAACTCTTCAAAGATGGTAAGCATCCCACGTGACACATATACAGAGATTGTAGGACGAGGAATTCAAGACAAAATCAATCACTCGTATGCGTTTGGTGGCGTGAAAATGGCGATGGATACGACTGAGAATCTACTAGATATCCCGATTGATTATGTCGTGCAAGTGAATATGGAAAGCTTTAAAGATATTGTCGATGCGGTTGGTGGAATTACTGTGAATAATACTTTAAATTTCACTGAAGCTGGGTTTACATATCCTGAAGGCAAAATTTCATTAACTGGTGAAGAAGCCTTAGCTTACGTGCGTATGCGCTACCAAGATCCGAATGGAGATTTTGGTCGTCAGGATCGTCAAAAACAAGTCATTCAAGGTGTCATCCGTGAAGGAATGTCTGTAAACTCCGTATTGAAACTGAATGCAATTTTAGATTCAGTTGTTGACAATGTTCGAACAAACATGGCGTACAATGAAATGGTAGACGTCCAATCGAATTATCGTTCAGCTGCTGGACAAATTGATCAGTTGTACTTTGAAAGAGGTACTGGTGAAACAATCAACGGTATTTGGTATTATATTATGAATGAAGAAGAGCTTTCGGCTGTGAAGAATGAGTTGAAGACGCATTTGGAGTTAGAAGGATAAAGAATCGAAGAAAAGGTGCATCCACTCGACTGACGAGGGATGCACCTTTTCTAATCAGCGCTATAGAAGCGCTTGTAGGAATCAAAATGTTTTTTCCAATAGCTATCGTTCAAGCTTGTAACGGTAATCCCTTTACTGCCTGCATGGATAAACTGGTTGTTGCCAATGTAAATCCCGAGGTGTGAGATGCCGGACGTGTATGTATTGGCAAAGAAGACGAGATCTCCGACTTGTGGTTGATCAAGATAATACGAGCGTGCATCCATTCCTTTTGAGTTTGTACGTGGCACTGAAATGCCTGCTTGCTTATACACATAATGAATGAATCCAGAACAGTCAAATCCTGCAGGTGTCGATCCACCCCACACATAAGGAACGCCTATAAACGATTGAGCGATTTGAACAATCTTTTGCGCTTGTGTTCCAGTCACGACTGGTGGTTTTGGAGCTGTTGGGTTTGCAACTGGCGTTGTAACAATTGCTGTTCCTTGTACTTTTAACTTTTGGCCGACGCTCAAAAAGTCAGAAGACAAGTTATTCAATGCTTTTAAATTTGCAATCGTTGTCTTGAACTGAACCGCAATTTTAGATAGTGAATCTCCTGAGACGACTGTATACTCGCTCGTAGTTGGCGCACTTGGTGGTGTCACCGGTGTTGTCGGTGCTGGACTTGCACTAGTATTGATTAACAACTTTTGTCCAACAAAAATACGATCACTAGATAGGCCGTTCCAGTCTTTCAGTTGTTGAACAGACACTTTAAATTGAAGGCCGATACGAGATAATGAATCACCTGAAACAACTGTATAGTTGGATTGCCCCGCATTAGTAGATACAGGTGGTGGCGTTACGACCGGTGTCACCGAAGAGACAGGTGCATTTGTTCCACCAGGAATCGTTAATGTTTGATTAACAAAAATTAGAGTTCCACTCAATCCATTCGCACTTTGAAGAGCTGAAACTGTTGTTTTAAACTGTGTAGCAATCTTCGACAATGAATCACCACTCACGACGCGATAAGTGCTTCCCGATACAGGTTGAGCCGGCTGTGTTGGAGGAGTCTGGACGATAGGATTAGATACTGGCACCGTCTGAGGAGTCCCCTCTACTCGTAATACTTGATTCGGAAAAATGAGATCTGATTGTAAATGGTTTAGTTCCTTTAACTTTGCAACACTCAAGGAGTGTGTTTGTGCGACTTTCCATAAGGAATCGCCTGATTTCACTTGGTATGTACTCGCTTCAGCTTCTTGAGCGTTCATGAGAACAGTTAAGGAGGCAGCCGTCAAAACACCATATGCCAATTTCCTCAAAAAAACACCTGCTTTCCATCATAATACTTCTTATTATAGAGTCGAAAAATACTGATTGCAATCCATTTTTTTGTTGAGGTATGATAAAAGGTGTTGAAGGAGGAAACTTATGCCATTTCGAAAGATATCTATTTTCCTATTAAGCTCATTTATTTTTCTCTTACTTTTGCCCTTTATCGTGTATCTCATCTACCCAAACATCAATAATGGAGAGCCAATTATTTTCATTGTCACTTGGTTGAGTTTCAGTATCTCGGGGCTTACCTTTTATTATGCCATTCGAACTTACTACTCGATCGATAGTGTCAACACATTAACACGAATGGATGGAAACGTCTTAGAAAATCGCTATTACTCCATCCCATTTACAAGCCTAGTCCGAACTTATCGACATTTTGACAGTACTCGGCTGCAAAATCAATTGTTTGAAGAACTGACTATGCGATTTAAAAAGCGATCGCCACGAGCGATTGAGTTTGCGACGAATTTGCAATACTTCATTGATGTAATTGTCGTATTCCCTTACCTATTCCAGGCCAATGAAACCTCGCACCGGCAGATGGAAAAACTCATTCAGTTGGTCAGAAAAAAGGAGCTGGAATTTAAAAGTCTATCGAGTGGGAACTTATTGTTAATTGAGGAAACCGTAAATTTACTCGATTACATCGTCACATATCAGGTAGCACGAAGTAAGCAACAGAGTATCGAGAGTACCATTTTAGATATTCGAGGCAATATGTTTCAAAATCCAGTGACTCAAACGGTCTATCAAAATTACATTGGACTTTACTATCTACGGACAGCAATGAAGCTGATTCAGAATTCGTTACCACAAAAAGAAATGGACCTTCAAAGTGTTGAAGGTTTACAGTATTTTGTAACGAATGATCAAAAAACAACTTCTTCTACTGATGAAAAGATTGTACTTTATCTAAAACAAGCGACCACTCATTTTACATCTGCTTTTGAAGTGGCTCAAAATGATTTACTATGGGAAAGCTTTATTCGCTACAATAGCGGCCGTGCTCTTTTCTTCTTGTCACATTATGATTTGAACAATGACAGCTGGCAAGAGGAGATGACACAAGCCATTCATGCTCGTCAACGACTTGTTCAACTGACACAAGAAGTTTTGAGTCATTCACGCGCTCATCTAGCTGACTGTTTTTATGATGAATACCGCTTATCTACTCTTACTTATTTTAACTTCTGTCTAGCTAAAAGACTATCAATTTTAAATTGGCAAGGAAATGTGAAATATGAGGCGCCTTATTATCCATCTCTCACTCGGGATGAAGTCATGATGCCAACTAAGACAGCAACTATCCCACGTATCACTATCCTTAGAGGACAACTGAACCATGTTTTCACAAAAAAATAAATACAGTACCTTTGTTTCACCAAAGAAACAAAGGTACTGTATTTTTATGTCCACTATTTATTGAATGTCCGTGATCTTATAGTCTCCAAACTCATCAATCTCAATTTTAAGATTGATTGGACGCTCTAACACGACTTGCTCGCCATCTTTCATTCCAGAGTAAACCAACGTTGTAGAAACAAACGCTTGTTGCTCTGTCACGATTTCAATTGCATCAATACGATTCGCTTGATAAGAAAATTCACTTGCCTCTGCTAGAAGCTCTTGTCTCATTGCTTCCACTACTGGAATGAGCGGAGAATTTTCCGTCAAACTGTAAATGTAATAATTCTTCGTTTCGTCTAGCAAATACATATAAAACAGTTCACTAAAGTCAGACGCAAATGCAGTCAATAACTCATCGCTGAGATAAGCATCTTCTCGATCTTGAGGGGGTTCATACCCTTCTTGCTCTATACTGTCTGCATCTTTACTAAACTGGGTCAAGATTCCAGACACTAAGTGAATCGGGATAGCATATCCATACGTCTCTGTTCCGACACCAACGATTGAATTGATTCCAATAACTTCTCCTGTATCATTTCTAAATAACGGCCCGCCACTTGAACCAGGAGCAATAGAAGCTGTCATTTCGTAAAGATTTTCATACACATACTCTTCTTCAATTCGTACATTTGTAGCCGTAATCTTACCACTTGTCGCTGTATTTGCTTTGTCATTTGGGCTTCCTACAGCGGTTACCTCTGTATTTACTGGTGCCATAGTTGACGCAAACTGCATAGGTTGTTTACCAGCTAAATCAGGAACTCGAATTAAAGCAAGGTCTGAGGTCAGAGAAACACCCGCAACATACCCGTGAAAAGTTTGTCCTGTATTATTTTTCACTGTGATGTCGTAGGACCCTCGGACTACATGCGCATTTGTAATGATGTCCCCTTTTGCATTATAAAGAAAACCTGATCCCTGAGATGTATCTGAATAGACCGTAAAAACAGTACCTGTTGCTTCTGTTAAAAGGAGACCTGGTTCTTTTTTAGGTTCTTCTTTTACAGGTGTAGTTGGTATTATCACAGAAACTTCTGTCACTGACTCATAGTCAGGCTCTTCCGGTTCTTCGGCCACTTCTTCTTTGGGTTCTTCTGTCACTATCTCTTCCTGCGGTTCTATTTCCTCGATAGGTTCTTCTTCAATAGGCTCAGGCTCTTCTACTACAGGACGCGTAATCTCTTGGTCGACGACTTCTGGTTTAAACCAATTTGAGGCTAGAACTACCGTGATTATGAGTAGAGGTATAAGTAGTAAGAGAGGTATATATTTTCGTTTTAGTCGTTTACGTCTACGTTCTTTGCGCATATAAACTTCCTCTCTTTATGAGCTCATTTTCTTGTTGATTAGACGTATCTACTCATGAATAGGTTTCATCTGATTTGAAACTTTGAATATTTCATCTTCAAAAAACTTAGTAAGTACTTAATTCTATGTGGGTAGTACTCTAAGATTAATAGTACACTACACATGGCAATCACAATAGTCCAAATCGGATTGAACAAGAAATCTGCCATTCCTCCAACAATTGTACGCGGAAAATTTACAGTAAAGTATACAGCTACCGCAATCGTCACTGGCGTTTTTGGAAGTTTCAGCATAAGTAAATAAACAGCTTGAACAACTATCGCGATATAGATTGTTAAAACAACTACTCCAATTAATCCAAACGCTGCATATGCCTCTCCTACATAGAGGGTATTCAACACTCCTCCGGTACCCGCATCGATACTTTCAGGAAATACATTTTCCATCATAACTCTCCCAGATCTAATCTGTTCCGTTTCAAGCAAACCTGCTATGAATGATGGTAATCCTGAACTCCCTAAGCGGTCAAGCGAATAAGTGAAAGCATCCAGATGTAAGTAAAAGGGAGCGATTTGAGAAAACAACAGTCTTCCAAGAGGACCAGAATTATAACTCATAAAACTAGCAATAGCTCCTGGCCCTTGTACTGCAATATACATTGCAAGTAATAAGCTAATAGATACAAGTCCTAATACTAGAATTCTTTTCACATTCATTTTGAAAGCATTCGCAAAAAATGCACTTAAAACTAGCATCAAAAGATAAAAAACTATAGGTGATTTCGCCAAATCATAGGTATATAAAAAGACTGAGCATGCTAGAAGGACAAAAAACGCACTTCCCCAATACATCGTTTTTCTTTTCAAAAAATAGATGAAGGCTATTAGAGAAAGAATTGGCGTAAGCATTAAACCGAAGATGTTTCTTATTAAAACATTCCCAGAAAAATTTCTACCTGCTTCAATTCGCTGAGAAGAAAGGTCTGCTGAGTTTCCTTTAATAAGTTCGACTACTGGTATAACCGGTGTATAAAGAATGGTATACGCAGTCGCTAAAACCGCAATTGCACTTAGTCCTGTGAATGCTACTAGAAACATAGAAGTGTATGGGTGATTTTTAACGTCAGGCTCAATCTCTAGGTAATTCGTCAATAGTACTGACGTATTTACCCCAACCAATTTTGTCATGACAACTAAAGTTAGGGGGAAAAGAATCATAATAAAGCAAATGATCAGAAACCCATAGATTCTCATTTCTTCATGGTCTAAACGATTCAACATATAAAAATGGTCTTCATCTAGAGCAATAAACAATGATCCGATGTAACTTGAAACTATAAAAGAATAATAATAAATAATAGAAATCATATTTGGCTTTGTAAGCGATAAACTTCCAGCTGCACTCTTAAATAAAAGCGTCGATAGAATAAATACAGTGAACCAGATTAAAATGATATCCATCATCTTCACCTACCTTTTGGTACCTGCCTCGATTTTTCGTAAAACATCCTGAACAATAAAGGAGTTTACATTATAAGGGTTCGCGTAACGAACACCCTTTCTATTAAACGCCAATCGTTTTAAATAGTCGGAATATGATGGATAGATTTTGTACCAGTTCATAGGGTCCGTAAAATAGCGTTGAAGATGATTTCTTTTATGGAATAACCACTTCAATGGCCGGTAGAAAACACCGAATTTTTGATTCAATGAAATTGTTTGTGTAGTTGATTTAGGTTTCGGAAAGTAGTCTGGATACATCTTGTGAAGAGTATACAGATACAAATACTTATCGTACTTAAATTCAACAGGAACTTTTGAAAAGAACGTGATAAGACGAGTGTCCCAAAAAGGCAAAGTCCATGATTGTTGAAAATATTCATATACTCTCAACGAATTCACAATAAACTTCGACTGTCTATTTTCAATATTCCATTGATCAAACGCTAGAGATGTTAGTGTCGGAGTCCAAGTAGTTCTAGTTGACCATTCCTGATAATACTCTTTCAATAAACCTTCAGTTTTGTTGGGTTTAGATTGCCATAACCGATAATGTTTTTTCTGAATTGCTTTCTCTAAATCAAGTTGTGTAAGATGCTCCGAGAATGCTAGTTCCGGTGGAATATGACCCCCTACCAACATATCGGCTGTATGGCCAGGCATAAAAACCACTTCATTTGCATCCCACTTAAAATCTCTAGACAGCTTCACTACACTTGGAAAGTCTTGAATATGTGGAATTGACCCTCCCATCAAAGCATATTTGACATATTCTTCCCATTGCTCTGATGAATAGATAGTTTTCCACATTGTTTCATCGTATTCAATAAATTTCCATTCTATTTGAAGAGAATCCGCTATCTTTTTACTTACTGAACTTTCTTCGTTCCCTTTTACGCCGTACGTGAATGATAGAAATTGAGAGGCTGGCAATCGTTCTCTTAACAATAACGCGAGCAATCGCGAATCGTTCCCTCCACTTAAAGGTAGAATCACTTTCTTGTTCCCAATCCTCTTTACTGCGTCATCAAACACTTCATGAAGTACTTTGCTAAATTCATCTGATAACTCTTCAATTGTTTTCGAGCTAGGTTCATTCGAATAAGAGAAATAGCGATGTTGAATCGCAACATCCTGTTTCAAAATGACTACATGAGATGTGGGTACTTGCTGCCACTCTTGATAAAGGGTTTTATTATGAAACGTGTAACCTGTATGAAGAAATTGTTGAGTAGCACATTCATCAAGGGGTGTCCCTTCCTCATACAAAAAATCTTTTATTAGCCATCCACCAGTTAATTGTTTATAAAAAAGCGGGATAGTCCTAACTTTATCTACAACAAGCACGGGACTTCCTTCGCTGGGGATAATTACCAAACAAAACTCTCCATTTATTTCATCAAGTAGATTCGGATTAGATAAATCCTCACATGTAAAGTGGTCAGATAGTGTGCTAGATTCGACGAAATTTTCTTTCCAATAGAAAAAGCCTCGCATATAGACCGTGCCGTCAGTTAAAACCGTATACCTTAAATCCGGATGTCGAAAATCATAGTCCATTTTAAAAGTCATCTTTCTATCATTCCTCTACTCATGTAGTCTTGAAAATCTTGTCTAATCGTATTGCGAACATCCCCACGAAGAAAAGAATCCATGGAAGCACATGCCAGATGATGGTAAAGTCCATTAATTGAATCCAAGTAAGTAAGGCGACTGATGCACAAATGAGTACAATACTGCTAATCAATTTAACAATTGAAAGTGGCACGTAATAATACTGTTGGCTCTTACCATAAATAATGACTGTTGCAATAGCATAAGAGAATACATATACAACTATTGCTCCCCATATTCCATAAGGAGGGATGACTAATAAAGCAGCAACAATTGAGAATACTGAAACAGCTCCAAACACATAAGAAATCACTTTAGTTTTTTTAGTGAAGAAAATACCAGAACTTACTATCAAATAATAAAAATTTAAAAATGTAGCAATTGCTATTGGCCCTACATAAATGTATGCGGATTGATAAGAGTCTTCCAAGACCTTAATAATCCATGGCATCATTTCCGTTAATAGAAGAATCCCTATGCCTCCTACCACTAACAAGAGGGCATAGATTTTCGAGAATAGTATAGGTGTATCTGGATTGTTTTTCTTTTCCATTGAAAACGGTCGCCATGCTAGTTGAATCCCACTTGTCAATAATGTGATAAACGTTGCAAATTTAATGGCCGTTCCATAAATGCCCACTTCTTCTAAAGATCTAAACTCTTTTAGTACGAATGTGTTCATGTTCAATATGACCCAAAACGCTAAAGATGCCGGAACCAATGGAGCTGCATACCAAAGAATCTTCTTGAAAACTGCTTTATCCCAAATTGGTTTGATAAACTTTATAGCCACAGTTCCCACGAGTAGAGTGATGGCTAATGTCGCTGCCAACCTAGCCATTAATACACCTTCAACAGTCGGTGAAATAAAATGAAGAACCGCTAATGAGAGGATAGCAATTAGAAGCATTTTAGATAAGGTCAGTAAAACAACTTTTTTCGTTTTAAATTGATACCGCAGCACTGTTAATACCACAGCAAGAATTGTATCTAGCATTAACGTCCCTAAAGCAATATAAAATAAATAAACATAATTTGAATCATCTAAAATCCAGCTTGATAAGTAAGGGCCTGTAGTAAAGACGCCCCCTACGATAACAAGTAGAATAGTAAGGCGAACCATCATGACAGAGCGAATATACTTTAATCTTTCATTGGTATCTTTTACATCATAATAATAATAAGCCAGTGCTGAATCCGTTCCAAATATCACTAAAAAGGTCAGCATTGATAAACTTCGATCGATTATATCTAAACGTCCAAACTCCGCTACATCTGCTAAATAATACGTATAGAAAGGAAACAGAGCGAACGCAATCAATTTAGTACCGACATTCATAAAAGCATAAAGTAGAGAATCCGAACCTAATCGTTTTAATTGAGCTATCACGTTTGGTCTACTCCTTATGCACTTTATAGTTTCGTGCGTCTAGAACATATTTCCACAGTAAAAGAAACGCTATTGTCAAAATAAGACCACCTAAGAATCCAGCAACTGCACCCTCTACAAAAAGTGTACTCTTAGGATTTACTTCAGTAGATACAAGAGATGGCATCTCATAAACAACAATGTCATTTGATACACGTTGCACAGTTGCTAATGCGTTAGTCAGTTCCATTTCCGTTGATGTAAGTAGTCGTTGATAGTTATCCAATTCAACTGTAGTTTGTGCTTGTTCCAATAAAGACTGGTAAAGCGCAATCGATTCTTCTAATTGTGCAATTCGTTGTTCTTGAATATTTACATAATTTTGAGATTGATCAATAACTCGCGTTGCAAAACCATTTAATCCTTCAAGAGTCCCTTCTGCAAATTGATTTAGTTGAGTTTCGATAGATGTTTGATCATTTCCCTCTAGTCGTAATTTGATATAAGAACGTCCAGAAACAAATATGTCCGCATCATCCTTTAATTCAGAACCATAGTTAGCCAAAAGATAATCAGGGTTTGTTAAGGATTCACTTTTCACCGATCCTGTATAAATTACAGTTTCACCAGAGAAATTTGCATTGTTTGAAAAAAAATGACCTACTATTCCAAGAATTAATGAAAATAGAATAGGTACAATTAGTAGTATTAGTTTTTTACTCCAGATAAAAGATAAATTTTCATAAAATAAATAGGGGCGTTTAGTTTGCATAAATTACTCCTCTTTCTTCCATTCATTTTTAACATAAACCCAATTATATCATGATACTGGGTCAATAAACAAAACCTGATGGCACTTAGGCCATCAGGTCTACTTTTAGTACTTTGTAATTGTTGTACCCGGGAAATAGTGTTTTATGATTGCATCATATTTCCAACCAGCATCAGCTCTTGCTTTCGCTCCATACTGACTCATACCTATTCTATGTCCAAACCCTTTACCAGTTAATTGAACTTCAGAAATATAAGATTGAGTAGGGATTAACTGTTGCTCTGTTGCTGTCTGAACTGAAGTTTGTAAACCGCTCAATTTCACATCTGAAGCAGCTGTTTTTACAGTTGTAGTTGAAAGTCCATTCATAGTAGAAACACCGGTCGCTGTTTGAACTTGGTAAGTGGCAGATACTTTTTTAGGTGTCAGCGTAAACCAGTTCGAATAGAGATTCCAACCGTTATCTAATTTAAAGAATTGGCGAATTGTTAACTCATTAGCTCTACTTCTTTCGCCTAGTGAATAGGATCCAGCAGTTGTAGTGACAAAAATTTTACCAATTTCACCATTTGCTCCTGTCGGAACTGCTTGAATATCTAGTAATAATTCTTTCGATGGATTGAACCCCGCATTTTGAACTATTTTAGCTGCAGAGTAAGGTACAGACCAATTGCTGTAGGGAGATTTTGCATTTTGCTCAATTGTATCATCTACAGAAACATAGTAAGGCTGTGAAACCGTATTCCAAACATCTTGAATGTTTGCGGTCCGCCCCCCACTTGTCGAGAAGAAAAATGTTTCGACTATTTTGGACCCCGACTTCACAATTAATCCTTTTGTTTCATCCACAGCTTGACTTGTACGGGTGGTTTCTGCTGAGTAGCCTTTGTATACCTGACTAGTCGTATTGTTCGCCAATACTCCTTTTAGGATAGCAAAACTGCGTGCAGACACCGCTTGCGCTTTCAAAGCTTCCATGTGCCAAGACGAGACCATCTCGCTAGGTACAACACCTTTTAAATAGTCTTCAATATCTAAACTATTTGTGAAAGTCACTACAGAACTCGCTGTAGTTGCTATGAAGCTACCTCTATACTTTGAGCCATTTGAATGCGTCATAATCGGTAGACTTGCTAATGTATGCAAAGAGCTCGTCGATGCGTTCACCCAATGCCGGACCCCCACTTCGTCTTCAATGTTATACCAGAGTACTCCGGCTGCATTATGAGACCCGATTAACTTAGCACCTTGAAACGCTTGGTAGGTTCTATTTATCGCATAATTAGTAGAAGCGCCTCGTCTCGCTTCTGTTGCTCTTGAAAATAATACAATCGTTTCATTTGCCTCACCTAGTAACTCTTTTACTTGCCAACCATTAGTAGATCTAAGGATGGTTCCTCCAATATGCAATTGGGTCTCACTATTACTTCCTCTTACACTTATAGACTGATTCGGCACCGAATAAAAGAATTGTCCGGTTTGCTGATTCACTAATTGGTAGACAGTGTTCGGTGTAATGGTTATGGATGATTGATTAGAGAGTCTTACTTTCGCTTCAGTAGGATATACTTTCGGAGAATACGCGTGCCCCGAACTAACGTTTAAAGTTGTCATTAGTAAAATCGCCAAAAATCCAGCGAGAACTAAACTTTTTTTCATACTATTTCAACTCCGTCAAAGATGCTAAAATCCATCCCTTTTGTCCATTTGCAAGTTCAACATTGTACCAGATTTCACCAGAACCATTTCTAAATTGCCCAAGGTATTTCATTTCAGTTCCCGCAGAAACTCGAGCAATCGTATCATACGAAGTAGTTGCACCTCTTCTAACATTAGCTACTGTTTTGGTAACAACTTTCGAGAACGCTGCATCCCCTTTGTAAAGAACATTTCCACTGAACACCCAACCGAACGTAGTAGAATTGATTTCAACTCTATACCATAGTCCCTGTGATGATGTGAACTGGTCAATTATTTTTAAAGTTGTTCCCGTGCTTTGCACAGTTTGTACTACTCTATAACTTGTAGTGGCTCCACTGTGAATCGTGACATTGTTCTTAGTAGTCGTAAAACTAGCAGGAAACTTTATTGTTGTCGGTGGCGTCGGTGTTGGAGTTGGTGACCCAACACCTTTCTCTAAAGCCTCTATTCGACTTTTCAATGCATCAATTTCACTCTTCTGAGTGGCTACTTGATTTTTGAGAGTTGTCACTTCACCATTTACACCCGCAATCACTTTTTCTACCCATTCCACTGAAGCTAAAACTAAATTACTTGATGCCCCACTTTTAACTGGCAGCACAAATAGACTCATAATAAGTAGTAAACTGATGATTCCAATACTTACTTTTTTCAAGATAAAGGCCTCCTAACTATTTTTGGAAAAACTCTTCTAATCCTTTAGTAATACCTACTGCTGCTCTTTTTCTAAAATCTGTTGTCTTTAACATCGCTTCTTCAGTCGGATTCGATAAGAACGCCAACTCTACTAATACTGCTGGAAGTTCATTGTTTCGAATCACAAAGTAGGTTGCATCTCTAAACCCTCGATTATAAGTTCCAATATTCGCGATAAGATTTGTTTGAATACTTTGTGCAAGTTGAGCACTTTTAGGGCCATTATAACTCGTTGTTGAATTATAAAATGTTGTTGAACCTCTAGAATCTCGAGAGTAAGAATCTGCATGAATGCTAACAAACGCATCAAAATCTGTTGTATTTGATAGTGTCGTTCTCTCAACCAACTCGTAGAAAGTGTCATTAGATCTAATCATTAGAACTGTAGCACCTCTTGCTTCAAGCTCCTGTTTTAGATAAGTTGCTGTTGAAAGATTCACTTCTTTCTCTACTAATCCCGTCACTCCTACTGCACCCGAATCTTTACCGCCGTGTCCAGCATCAATGATAATTTTTTTACCGGCTAATCCTTTAGTATGGAGTTTAATAAATACTTCAGTCGCAGTTTTTCTAAACGTGTATGTATATCCTGGTGACAATGTAATATCCGCATAACGCGTTCCATTTCCAGATGTACCATATGTGATTGTTCGGACTGCAGGATTTGCTCCATTGACTGGCGCTAGTGTAGTCATATTTCCGTGGATTCTGAATGTTGAGCTTGACAAAATACTGTACCTGACAGAAACGTCTGTCGAAGTTTTCCACGTTAGATAGGTTTGACCATTTCGAACTTCATACTTTCCGTCGAACACTCCTGAGACCGGGAAGTTTGTGATATCTGATGCTAACATCCATCCACGATTACCTCTTGAAGTTTCCACGTTCCACCAAGTTCCTAATTGTCTTAATAACTGTACAGGCTGAGAAAGAGTTAACGACTCTGAAGTGCCACCTGTAACCGTCGCTGATCTATAGAGGAATGTAGGCTTCGCTGTATAACGCGTTTCAACTTGCGCTACTAATTCAAACTCCGGTACCCACGCTACTATTGAAGGATTTTGAACTTTATACCACCGAGTGGTATCAGTGCTTACTGCAAAATCGACGATTGTGTAATTTGCACCTTGAATACCTGCTCCTACGACTCCACCTGAATAGGAAGGGTTTGAATATAAGAGTGGTTTTGAACGATTCAAATAGACCGTTGAACCTATTTTTAAATCAGGATGCATTTCTACTGAAGAAATTACGGATTCATGAAGATACACAAGACCATGCTCTGCATCTCTAATTTGATACCATTTTCCATCCTGTGCATTTACTAGTCCTTGTGCGGTTTTTAAGGTTCCTTGTGACCATTTCGTTGAAATAGAAGCTGTAGTAGATGGCATCGATCTTACATTTGCCACGGCTACATTTACTCTAATTATGGTTTCCTGTGGAACAACTATTGGCTGGCTAACATAAATTGGATCGATTGCATTTGCTCTTATCCAGCCCGCAACAGTAGTAGTAAATTGAATTCTATACCACTTTTCACCGAATGCGTTTGTAAAAGTCGCTAATACTGTATAGGATGTGCCTTTAGTAGCAGTTCCCACTACTCGATAATTTTGCTGTGCACCCGAATGGACTGTAGCTGAGGAAATAAGGGTTTTACGATTTAATGGGTCAAATACTTTGTCTTCTACCCATCCAAATTGTCCAGGGGCATACTCAATCCTGTGCCAAACTTGGCTCGCCGCGTTTGTAAATGTCTGCACGATCGAATAGGTCGTTCCAACAGATACGTTTCCTACTACCCGGTAACTGCTTGTCGCGCCTGAGTGAATAGTTCCCGTTTGCTCTGCCTTTTTTAGTAAGGATGGTTTTTCGAATACTTTGTTCTCTACCCAACCGAATTTTCCAGGGGAATACTCAATCCTGTGCCAAACTTGGCTCGCGGCGTTTGTAAATGTCTGCACGAT